>NZ_JAAGNB010000907.1:0-22085 GCF_010550475.1 Amycolatopsis sp. SID8362 | reverse complement strand
GCCCGCCGACCCCGCCGCCGACGACCCGCTGCTGCGGCTGCCCGGCGCGCACGTCCGGCACTTCCGGATCACCGAGGCCAACCCCGACGTCCGCGCGGCGCTGCTCGACCGCGGCGCGCAGGAGGCGCTCGTCGTCCCGCTGCGCAGCGCGAACCAGCTGCTCGGCGTCGTCGAGGCGCACGACCGGCTGTCCCGCTGGCGCGGCTTCGGCAAGTACGACGTCCAGCTGCTCGGCACGATGGCCAGCCACCTCGCGACGTCGCTGGACAACCGGCGGCTGCTGGCGACGCTGCGCCACGACGCCTACCACGACCCGCTCACCGGGCACCTCAACCGGCTGGGCTTCCGGCAGGTCGCGAAGGAACCGCTGCGGGAGTTCGCCACCAACGCCGTGGTGCTCCGCATCGACCTCGACGTCTTCTCCACGGTCAGCGATGCGCTGGGCTACGCGTGGGCCGACCGGATGGTCATCGCCGCCGCCCGCCGCATCCGCGACGCGCTCGGCCCCGACGTCCCGCTCGCCCGGCTGGAAGGCGCGTCCTTCGCGGCCCTGCTCGTCGGCTGCCCGCCGGAGGACGCCCACGCCGCGGCGGAACGGCTGCGCGAAGGGCTTTCCGCGCCGTACCCGGTCGACCGGCTTTCGGTCGAGGCGAACGCGATGATCGGCTACGCGACGACCACTCCCGAGGAGTCGGGCGACGTCGTCGACGTCGAAGGCCTGCTGCAGCGCGCCGACGTCGCCGTCCGCGCCACCAAGGGCGGCGAAGAGGTCCGCGGCTACGTGCCGAGCATGGGCCAGATCTTCCTGCGCCGCTTCCAGATGGTCACGCAGTTCCGGCAGTCCCTCGAGGACGGTCAGGTCAGCGTCCACTACCAGCCGAAGATCACCCTGCCGAACCGGCAGGTGGCCGGCGTCGAAGCGCTCGTCCGCTGGGTGCACCCGGAGTTCGGGCGGCTCGGCCCGGACGAGTTCGTCCCGGCCATCGAAGCGGCCGGCCTGATCGGCGTGCTGACGTCGTTCGTGCTCGGCGAGGCGCTCAAGCGCTGCCGCAAGTGGCTCGACGAAGGTCTGCGGATCTCGGTCGCGGTCAACCTGTCGGTGCGCAACCTGGCCGACGAGGACTTCCCGAACAAGGTCGCCCGCGAGCTGGAGCACCACGGCATCCCGCCGGAGCTGCTGACGTTCGAGCTGACCGAGTCCGGCGTGATGTCCGACCCGCAGAAGGCGCTGCCGATCCTGCGCGAGCTGCACTCGCTGGGCATCGTGCTGGCGGTGGACGACTTCGGCACCGGCTACTCGTCGCTGGCCTACCTGCGGCAGCTGCCGGTCGACCAGGTCAAGATCGACAAGAGCTTCGTCCTCGGCATGGGCACCGACCTCGGCGACCTCGCGGTGGTCCGGTCGATCGTCGAGCTGGGGCACTCGCTCGGGCTGACGGTGGTGGCGGAAGGCGTCGAGGAGGACGTCGCGCGCGACCAGCTGGAGGCGATGGGCTGCGACGTCGCCCAGGGCTACCTGATCTCGCGGCCGCTGCCGGAAGACCGCCTGGAGGCGTGGCTGCAGGCCCGCACCGCGCGCTCGCCGGGGCGGCACTCGGAGACCGTGCTGACCCTGCTGACCTGAGGTTTTGTCACTTTGACACCCCGGTGTCAAAGTGGTTTTGGGGGGCTTGCTAGTCTTTCCAAGTCCTCGCGAGAGGCCAGGCCCCTTTAGCTCAGTCGGCAGAGCGTCTCCATGGTAAGGAGAAGGTCTACGGTTCGATTCCGTAAAGGGGCTCTCGACCTCAGCCGCGTCACGCCTGCGTGTCGCGGCTTGGGTCATGTAAGGGCGGTGTAGCTCAGTTGGCAGAGCAAGCGGCTCATAATCGCTGTGTCGCCGGTTCAAGTCCGGCCACCGCTACGCGGTAACGACGGGGCTGGCCCCCGGACCTGAGAGAGAAGGAAACGCTGTGGCTGCCACCGACGTGCGACCCAAGATCACGCTGGCGTGCGAAGAGTGCAAGCACCGCAACTACATCACCAAGAAGAACCGGCGCAACAACCCGGATCGCCTGGAGATGAAGAAGTTCTGCCCGAACTGCGGTACGCACCGGACGCACAAGGAAACCCGCTGACGCGTACGCGTTCACCAGCTTCGAAGAGCCGCCCTGGAGCACCGGGGCGGCTCTTTGCTGTTGGTAGCCTCCTCGGGTGCCTTTGGACGAGTCGTTCACCGGGCGGGTCTACCCGCCGCAGACCAGCTACGAAGTGAGCCGGGAGAAGATCCGGGAGTTCGCCGACGCGATCGGCGACGCGAACCCGCTCTACCGGGATCCCGAAGCCGCGAAGGCGGCCGGCTACCCGGACGTGATCGCGCCGCCGACGTTCCTCACGATCATCAACCTCGCGTCGATCAACCAGATCGTCTCGGATCCCGAGCTCGGCCTCGACTACTCGCGGATGGTCCACGGCGACCAGCAGTTCAGCTACAGCCGCCCGGCGCACGCCGGCGACACGCTGCTGCTGACCACCCACATCGACCGGATCATGGCCCGGGCCGGCAACGACTTCATCAACCTGCGCGCCGAAATCACCGACGGCGACGGCGCGCACATCGCCACCACGCGCGCCCAGCTCGTGGTCCGGGGGGAGGCCGCGTGAACGCCGGCGACGAACTGCCCGCCCTCGAGGTCCGGATCACCCGCGAACAGCTGGTGCGCTACGCCGGCGCGGCGCTGGACTTCAACCCGATCCACTGGAACGAGGCGTTCGCGAAGGACGTCGGCCTCCCGGACGTCATCGCGCACGGCATGCTGACCATGGCCGTGTCCGGCCGCGTCGTGACCGACTGGCTCGGCGACCCGGGCCGCCTGGTCGACTTCAGCGCCCGCTTCACCCGCCCGGTCGTCGTCCCGAACACGCCCGAAGGCGCGCTCGTGGAGATCACCGGCAAGGTCGGCGAGGTCACCGGCGACGGGACCGCGCGCATCGACCTCGTGGTGAAGTTCGACGGCAAGACGGTGCTCGGCAAGCCGCAGGCCGTCGTCCGCGTCTAAGGCAGCTTCAGCACCGCCAGCACGGCGTCGGCCATGCCCTGCTCACCCCGCGCGTTGGGGTGCAGCGGGGCGGCCGGCGACGCGGGCAGCAGGCCCTCCACCCAGCGCGTGTCCGACGCCGAGCAGACGTCGTGGCCCTTGCCGGGCGTCGCCGTGTCCGCGTAGCCCGCGCGATGGCTGTCCGCCTGGTCTTCGAGCATCTTGTTCAGCTTGCCGAGCGCTTCGCGGAAGTACGCGATGTCGCCGCTGCCGAAGGGCAGGACCGGCCAGCAGCCGTCGCCATCCGGGAGGACCGTCGGGTAGCCGACGACCACGACCTTCGCCTTCGGGGCCTTGCCGTGGATGCGGTCGAGGATCGCGCCGACCTTCGGGGCGGCCGCGTCGATCCGCTCGGCGAGCTGGTCGTGCCCGCCCGCGGTCAGCTTGTCCTTGCAGGGGGACGCGGTCGAGTGCGCCGTCGCGCAGCCCGCCGCGTACGCGAAGAAGCCGACGTCGTTGCCGCCGATGCCGAGGGTCACCAGCGTCGTGTCCTTGGTGACGGCGTCCAGCTGCGCCGGGTTCGTTCCGTTGTCCGTCTTCTGCGGGGCGGTCAGGTGCGCGGTCGTCGCGCCGCCGCAGCTGAAGTCGGCGAACTCGGCCGGCTTCAGCTTCGCCGAGACCAGGTGCGGGTAGTTGTCGTCCGAGCGCTGGCAGCCCGCCGGGGTGCCCGCCTGCCCGCCGGTGCGCGGCGAAGACGTGTACGAGTCGCCCAGCGCCACGTAGCGGCCGCTGCCGCCGCCGGTGTCCGCGCCGTCCGGTGGCGCCGACGACGAGCCGTGCTGCCACTTGTAGTACCCGAAGCCGAGTAGTGCGAGCACGAGCACCACGACGAGACAGCCGCCCCCACCGCTTTTCTTCGCCACTCGATCGTTTCTACCGAAGCGGAGACCGGTTCGGCTGCGTCGATCCGGGTGACGGACGGGTGGGTGAACCTGATCGAGGGATTGACTGTTGCGTGCGACGAGAATCACAGCAAGGGTGGTGCGCGTTCCGAACCGTTCCGAGAAAGGCAGGAAACGTAGTGAGCCTGAACCTGAACAAGCTCGTCGACAAGGCCTACGAGGGCAAGACGATCAACGAGCTGCTGGACGCCCCGCCGTCGGCGCTCGAGGGGCTCACGCCGAAGCACGACGAACTGCTCGCCGAGCTGAAGATCAAGACGATCCGCGACCTCGCGAACTGGAAGTACGCCGCCAAGGCGCACGCGCTCGCGACCCTCGCCGACAGCGAGAGCTGATCGCTCAGGCGGCCAGCTCGGCCGCCAGTTCCAGGGCGTGGTCGACGTCCTTCGCGACGTAGTGCAGGTCCACCAGTGCCTCCGTGACGCCCAGCTCGCGGGCCACGTCCAGGCACCGCAGGACGTCGCCGACCGACTCGACCCCGGTACCCGCGCGCGGGTTGATCCGCACCACCCGCCGCAGGGTGCCGGGGTCGCGCCCGGCCTTTTCGGCGGTTTCGAGCGCGACCGACCACAGGCCGTCGAGGTGCTGCTTCGGCATCCACCCGGCCAGCCAGCCGTCCGCGCGGCGCCCGACCCTGGCCAGCGCCGGCGGGGAGAACCCGCCGAGCAGCACCGGCGGCCGCGGGTCCTGCGCCGGGCGCAGGCCGACCGTCGACGGCGCGATGCGCCACTGCGGGCCTTCGTGCGCCACCGGATCGCCGGTCCACAGCGCGTCCAGCGCGTCGAGCACCGCGTCGAGCCGCTTGCCCCGGCCTTCCCAGGCGACGCCGGTCGCGAAGTACTCCTCGCGCAGCCAGCCGAGCCCTAAGCCGACGTCGAGCCGCCCCGAACTCGCCAGGTCGAGCGAGGTCAGCGCCCTGGCGAGCAGGACGGGGGAATAGACCGGGCCGGTCAGCGCGCTCATCCCGAGGCGGGCCGTCCGGGTCACGGCGGCCGCGGTGGCCAGCGTCGTGAACGGGTCGGCGAAGGTCTCGAACTCCTTCGGGTACGGGTGCTCCGGCGTCCCTCCGCCGGGGTACAGGTCCGACGGCTCCCGGGGCGCCAGGATCCGGTCGCCGACCCACAGCGAGCCGAAGCCGAGGTCCTCCGCGGCGGTCGCGAAGCGCGCGACGGCGGCGGGGTCGGCGAGGGCGCCGTACTGGGGCAGCGCGAGCCCCAGGCGGGTCCCGGCCACGACCCTCCGACCGGGGGTGTCCGTCATGGCGGACATCCTGGCATGATCACGGGGCCGGCGGGGAGTTTTCCGCAGGCCGGCCGGGGTTCGGCGGTCGATCGGGGGGCGCGGTTGCGGGCTCTCGTGAGGCTTGCCGTAGACTTCGGGACTTGGAACGCACTACGGTCATCCCCGCCTGGATGGTGGGGATGATGGAATGCGTCCTCCGGGGCTCCGAGCGATCGGGGCTCCACAGGGGTGTAGCTCAATTGGCAGAGCAGCGGTCTCCAAAACCGCAGGTTGCAGGTTCAAGTCCTGTCACCCCTGCGTAACGGAACTGGTGGAGCGGAGGAGTGGTCGTGAGCGACAGCGACGCCAGCGGCGGCGAGCAGGAGCAGGACGGCAACGGGCAGAAGCCCGAGAGCCCGTCCCGTCCCGTCACAGCCGCTGCCCGGCGTGAGCGCCGTGCGACCGCTCGTCCGGCGGGCAAGTCCGCGGCACGTGCGGACGACAAGACCCGCCCGGCCGGGAAGTCAGGGGAGAAGACCGCCCCCGACGCGAAGGGCGCTCCGACTCCGAAGCGGGATCAGAAGGCGAAGAAGGCCTCCGTGTTCGCGCGGCTGATGCGCTTCATCCGCGAGGTGTGGGCGGAGCTGCGCAAGGTCATCTGGCCCAACCGCAAGCAGATGGTCACCTACACCGCGGTCGTGCTGGTCTTCGTGGTGTTCATGGTGGCACTGGTGAGCGTCTTGGACTTCGCGTTCAAGAAGGGCATCGGCGCGATCTTCGGCTGACCCGCCGCCGTGCCGCGCGGGCCGGCCTGACCGACCCGGCAATGATCAACTGAGAGGACGGAACGTGACCTCCGACAACGGCACATCAGCCGGTCACGACCTGACCGAGCTTTCCGACGAGCAGGTGCACTCGGCACTCGGTGACGAGGAGTCCGAGCACCTGGAGCCCGTCGAGGTGTCCGACGAGGTCGACGAAGCCGCTTCCGTTGACGCAGACGGCGACGACGTGGCCGAAGAGGCCACCGAGCCCGAGGCGGACGACGAGGACCCGGTCGCCAAGCTGCGTGCCGAGCTCCTCGCCGCGCCCGGCGAGTGGTACGTCGTGCACTCGTACGCCGGTTACGAGAACAAGGTGAAGACCAACCTCGAAACCCGGACGCAGACCCTGGACGTCGAGGACTACATCTTCCAGATCGAGGTCCCGACCGAAGAGGTCACCGAGATCAAGAACGGCCAGCGCAAGCAGGTGCAGCGCAAGGTGCTGCCCGGCTACATCCTGGTCCGGATGGACCTGAACGACGCCTCGTGGAGCGCGGTGCGCAACACGCCGGGTGTCACCGGGTTCGTCGGCGCCACTTCGCGGCCGTCGCCGCTGACCGTGGACGAGGTGCTGAAGTTCCTCGCCCCGCAGGTCGAGAAGGAAGCCCCGGCCAAGGCCAGCAAGGGCGAGGCCGCCGCGTCCGCGCCGCTGGGCGCCCCGGCCGTCGAGGTCGACTTCGAGGTCGGCGAGTCGGTCACGGTCATGGACGGCCCGTTCGCGACGCTGCCGGCGACGATCTCCGAGGTCAACGTCGACGGGCAGAAGCTGAAGGTCCTGGTGTCGATCTTCGGCCGGGAGACCCCGGTCGAGCTGTCGTTCACGCAGGTCTCCAAGATCTGACGGCCGGCCTCCCCGGCCGCAGTCCCCACGTCCACGGCAGGTACGCGGGGAACGTAGTACAGGACAGGAAAAGAAATGCCACCCAAGAAGAAGAAGCTTGCGGCGATCATCAAGCTGCAGATCAAGGCGGGTGCGGCCAACCCCGCGCCGCCGGTCGGCCCGGCGCTGGGTCAGCACGGCGTCAACATCATGGAGTTCTGCAAGGCCTACAACGCCGCGACCGAGTCGCAGCGCGGGGACGTCGTCCCGGTCGAGATCTCCGTCTACGAAGACCGGTCGTTCGACTTCAAGCTGAAGACGCCGCCGGCCGCCAAGCTGCTGCTGAAGGCCGCGGGCGTGGAGAAGGGCTCCGGCGAGCCGCACAAGACCAAGGTCGCCAAGGTCACCTGGGACCAGGTCCGCGAGATCGCCAAGACCAAGGAGACCGACCTCAACGCGCACGACATCGACCAGGCCGCGAAGATCATCGCCGGCACCGCCCGGTCGATGGGCATCACGGTCGTCGACGCCTGACGTTCCACGCAGTACGTGGGAGAGCCGAGTGCTGGCTCTGACACCACACTGATCCGTTTTTGAAGTAAGGACAGAAGCATGACCAAGCACAGCAAGGCTTACCGCCAGGCTGCGGAGCTCATCGACAAGGCGCGCCTGTACGCGCCGCTCGAGGCCGCGAAGCTGGCGAAGGAGACCTCCAAGACCAAGATGGACGCGACCGTCGAGGTCGCGATGCGTCTCGGTGTGGACCCCCGCAAGGCCGACCAGATGGTCCGCGGCACCGTGAACCTGCCGCACGGCACCGGTAAGACCGCCCGCGTCATCGTCTTCGCCGTCGGCGACAAGGCCGCCGAGGCCGAAGCCGCCGGCGCGGACGCGGTCGGCACCGACGAACTGATCGAGCGCATCCAGGGTGGCTGGCTCGACTTCGACGCCGCGATCGCGACGCCGGACCAGATGGCCAAGGTGGGCCGCATCGCCCGCATCCTCGGCCCGCGTGGCCTGATGCCGAACCCGAAGACCGGCACGGTGACCCCCGCGGTCGAGAAGGCCGTGAAGGACATCAAGGGCGGCAAGATCAACTTCCGCGTCGACAAGCAGGCCAACCTGCACCTGGTGATCGGCAAGGCTTCCTTCGACACGGAGAAGCTGGTCGAGAACTACGCCGCCGCGCTGGACGAGATCCTCCGCGCCAAGCCGTCCTCGGCGAAGGGCCGCTACCTGAAGAAGGTCACCTTCACCACGACGATGGGCCCGGGCATCCCGGTCGACCCGCTGCGGACCCGCAACCTCCTCACCGAGGAAGCTGCCGTCTGAGTCGGACATCACCAGAAAGGGCGCCCCCGCTTGCTGCGGGGGCGCCCTTTTTTCGTGTCTGATGGAGGCCATGCCGACTTTCGCGTCGTTCGACGGGCTCCGGTTGAACTACACCGTGTGGGAGGGCGACGGCGCCCACCGCCCGGTGCTGCTCCAACACGGCTTCGCGGCCGACACGAACGCGAACTGGATCTCCACCGGCGTCGTGGCGGCGCTGCGCTCCGCCGGCCTGACCGTGATCTCCCTGGACGCGCGCGGCCACGGCCGTTCGGAGAAGCCCTACGACGAGGCCTGCTACACCGAAGACACGATGGCCCGCGACGTCTCGGCGCTGCTGGACGAGCTGGCCCTCGACGAGGTCTCGATGGTGGGCTACTCGATGGGCGCGATCATCGCCCTCTCCGCCACGGCGGCGGACAAGCGCATCCGCTGCCTGGCCACCGGCGGCGTCGGCTCGGGCATCGTCGACTTCGGCGGCGTCGACCTCAGGGTGGTGAAGCCGGCGGACATCGCTTCGGCGCTGCTGGCTGAGGACCCGTCGACGGTCCCGCCCTCGGGCGTCCCGTTCCGCCTGCTGGCCGACGCAACCGGCGGCGACCGGCGCGCGCTGGCGGCGGTGGCGCTGGCGTCGAAGGAAGGGCACTTGGACCTGTCGTCGATCGGCGTGCCGACGCTGGTGCTGGCCGGTGATCAGGACCAGCTGGCAGCGGAACCGGAAAGACTGGCGGCGGCGATCGCTGGCGCGAGGCTGGTCCGCATCCCGGGCGACCACATGACGGCGGTGATGTCCCCGGCCTTCTCGGAGGCGCTGGTGGCGTTCCTGTCGGCACCTCACCCGCGCTGACGTCCTAGCGGGTCGTGGGCGTCGGCGCCGGGCAGGGGGTCGGCTCGTTCGTGTGGGCCGTGATGAGCCACTGGCCCTTTTCGACCTTCTGGACGGTGAACGCGCCGAGCGCGGGGCCGCCCTCGATGCCGAACTGGCACGAGCTGATCGTGAAGCGGTCACCCGGGATGGGCTCCGAGACGTAGGACGGCATCGACTCGGCGTACTTGTTCTTGTTGGTGACCTTCCGGTTCAGCTCGTGCACCGCGACCTGGCAGTCCGCGTAGCCCAGGTCCTGGGCGAACTTCTGCTGGATCGGCTCGTCCATCCGCCCGCACGCCTGCGGCACGAGGTTCTGCGCGACGGCGTCGTAGACCTCTCGGACGGCCTCGTACGGGCTGGTCGAAAGGATGTGGTTGGTCTGGTACTTCCCGCCGCCCTCCTGGGCGAGCTGGGCCGACGTCTTCCCCGAGTCGTTCGGGAAGAAGTGGTTGTACAGCCACGTCCCCGCCACCCCCAGGATCACCAGCGCCAGCACCCAGGCGATGACCTTCTTCCCGAGCCAGCTCACCCACTTCGGCGCACGGCGGCGCTCGGCCGGCACCAGCTGGTACCCCGGCGGGATCACCGGCGGCTGGGACGGGGGTGCCTGCACCACGCCGGCGTCCGGGGCCGGCGCGGGAGCGTTGCCCTGCTGGGACTGGGTGAAGCGCAGGTAGTCCTGGAACTGCTGGAACTGCCGGAACTCCTCGAGCTGCGCCGGGTCCATCGGCGGGGGAGGTGCGGGCGTGTTCGAGCCCGCCGGTTCGACTTCCGAGCCCGGCTTTCCGTCATCGCGCTGCTCCGCCACGTCACCATGATGCCCTCCGGGCCGCCGCGGGGAACCCCCAGCCGCCCTAAACGCAGGTCAGGGCGGGCCCCGGGAGAAGGCTCGGCGAGCCGCCCGGTATAGTTGTCGACGGTTCTACCGAAGACCGCTGGTTTTCCCCGCTTCCGTGGGGAACGAAGGTCCCGCATTCGCCGGGCGGCCCGCGCAGGAGGAACGAGGCTCCGGCACGTGTGCCGGAAAGACGCCCCGCGCCTGCTTGCGCGAGGGCGTTTCGTCGTTTCGGGGCTCCTCGACGCCAGTGGAAACACTAGCCAAGAGAGGAGGCGACCATGGCGAAGCCCGACAAGGTGGCGGCCGTCGCCGAGATCGCGGAGAGCTTCCGCAACAGCTCGGCCACCGTCGTTACCCAGTACACCGGCCTCTCCGTGTCCCAGCTGTCCCAGCTGCGCCGCGCTCTCGGCACCAGTGCCAAGTACCGGGTCGCGAAGAACACCCTCGTCAAGCGCGCCGCCGAAGACGCGGGCGTGACGGGGCTCGAGGACCTGTTCGTCGGTGCCACCGCCATCGCCTTCGTCGAGGGTGAAGCGGTCGACGCCGCCAAGGCGCTTCGCGACTTCGCGAAGGACAACAACGCGCTTGTGATCAAGGGCGGCTACATGGACGGCAAAGCGCTGTCCGTGGACGAGATCAACCGGATCGCCGATCTCGACAGCCGTGAGGTCCTGCTCGCCAAGGCGGCGGGCGCGTTCAAGGCGAAGCTGTCCCAGGCCGCCGCGCTGTTCCAGGCGCCGGCGTCCCAGGTCGCCCGCCTGGCTGCCGCGCTGGAGGAGAAGCAGCGCAACGCCGCCGGTACCGAAGCAGCCGAAGCACCCGCCGAGAGCTGAACCACCCCCACCCCGAACGTCTAGTTCGTTTTTCTGAGAGGAAGCCATCATGGCGAAGCTGAGCACCGCCGAGCTGATCGACGCCTTCAAGGAGCTCACCCTCCTCGAGCTGTCCGAGTTCGTGAAGGAGTTCGAGGAGACCTTCGACGTCACCGCCGCCGCGCCGGCCGCCGTCGTGGCCGCCGCCCCGGGTGCCGCCCCGGCCGCCGCCGCCGAGGAGCAGGACGAGTTCGACGTCATCCTCGAGGGCGCCGGCGACAAGAAGATCCAGGTCATCAAGGTCGTCCGCGAGGTCGTCTCGGGCCTGGGCCTGAAGGAGGCCAAGGAGCTGGTCGAGGCCGCTCCCAAGGCCCTCCTGGAGAAGGTCGACAAGGAGGCCGCCGAGGCCGCCAAGGAGAAGCTCGAGGCCGCGGGCGCCAAGATCTCCATCAAGTGATCTCGGGCGCGCAAGCGCCGAAGCACCACCTCGAGAAGGGGCGGGCATCCACTCGGATGCCCGCCCCTTCCGTTTTGCCTGGTCACCTGGGCCCCCTAGGGGCGGTGTCCGATTGGCCCCGGGTCCCTAAATCGAGGGTTCGGGGGCCCGGAGATCTGCGTCATTGCCCCGATTGGACTACCGTGCCTCCAGTTGCCGATCACGGCGGGGTGACGATGGGTCCGGGGCTGGCCAGGAAATAAAACTGGTGAGTAACCTGTTCGCACTCAGCTCGTTGCACCTGGTTGACGCGGGTTCGTGCGGCACAGCCCGCACCCGCCGCCGACGTGGGGCGGCATGGGTGTGGCAGCGGGCGCAATGACGCGGAACAGCTCCTGGAGGTGCGATGGGTGCCGAGGTGGTCATCGAAGGTCTGACCAAGTCCTTCGGTAAGCAGGCCATCTGGCGGGACGTCACGTTGACCCTGCCCCCGGGCGAGGTGTCGGCGATGCTCGGACCGTCCGGAACCGGCAAGTCGGTGTTCCTGAAGTCGATGATCGGGCTGCTCAAGCCGGACCGCGGCCGCTGCGTGATCAACGGCGTGGACATCGTCACCTGCTCGGAACACAAGCTCTACGAGATCCGGAAGCTCTTCGGCGTCCTCTTCCAGGACGGCGCGCTGTTCGGCTCGATGAACCTCTACGACAACGTCGCCTTCCCGCTGCGCGAGCACACGAAGAAGTCCGAGACGGAAATCCGCCGGATCGTCCTCGAGAAGCTCGACATGACCGGTCTGAACGGCGCCGACAAGAAGCTCCCCGGCGAGATCTCCGGCGGTATGCGCAAGCGCGCCGGCCTCGCCCGCGCCCTGGTGCTCGACCCCGAGATCATCCTGGTCGACGAGCCGGACTCGGGTCTCGACCCGGTCCGCACCACCTACATCTCGCAGCTGTTCCTCGACGTGAACGCGCAGATCGACGCGACGTTCCTGATCGTCACGCACAACATCAACCTGGCCCGCACGGTGCCGGACAACCTGGGCATGCTCTTCCGCAAGGAACTGGTCATGTTCGGCCCGCGCGAGGTGCTGCTGACCAGCGAAGAGCCGGTCGTCAAGCAGTTCCTCAACGGCCGGATGCAGGGCCCGATCGGCATGTCCGAGGAGAAGGACTCCGCCCAGATGGCCGCCGAGCAGGCGATGTTCGACGCCGGTCACCACGCGGGCGGGGTCGAGGACATCTCCGGGGTGCCGCCGCAGATGCAGACGACGCCGGGTGTGCCGCAGCGGATGGGCGCGGTCCGCCGCAAGGACCGGGTCATGGAGGTCCTGCACCGCCTGCCGCAGCCCGCGCAGGAGGGCATCATCGCCTCCCTGAGCCCGGAAGAGCAGCGCCACTACGGCGTCAGCCCCCGCCGCGTCGCCCAGGCCCAGCAGCAGCAACAGCAGCAGGTGCCGGCCGGCGCCCGCCCGCAGGCCGACGGCGTCCCGAACCAGCACCACGGGCAGCTGCCCGCCGACCAGGTGGCGCGCATCCCGGGCGGCCAGCCGCCGAGACCGGGCTCGCACCGGATGCCGCCGCCGCGCGACAACGGGCCAGGTGGCCGGTGAGCTCTCCCGCAACACAGGCGAAGATCCCCGGGATCGGGATGCTCCGAGAGACCGGGAACCTGTTCGCTCTCGGCCTGGACATCGTCCGCGGCCTGTTCCAGCGCCCGTTCCAGCTGCGGGAGTTCATCCAGCAGTCGTGGTTCATCGCGAGCGTGACCATCCTGCCGACGGCCCTCGTGGCGATCCCGTTCGGCGCGGTCATCTCGCTGCAGTTCGGTTCGCTCGCCCGCCAGCTGGGCGCGCAGTCCTACACCGGCGCGGGCTCCGTGCTCGCCACCGTGCAGCAGGCCAGTCCGCTGGTCACCGCGCTGCTGGTGGCGGGCGCGGGCGGCTCCGCCGTCTGCGCCGACATCGGCGCCCGGACCATCCGCGAAGAGATCGCCGCCATGGAAGTGCTCGGCGTCTCGGCGGTGCAGCGGCTGATCGTGCCGCGCACCCTCGCGATGATGCTGGTCGCGCTGCTGCTCAACGGCATGGTCAGCGTCATCGGCGTCCTCGGCGGCTACTTCTTCAACGTCGTGCTGCAGGGCGGGACGCCGGGCGCGTACCTGGCGAGCTTCTCCGCTCTCGCGCAGCTGCCGGACCTCTGGGTCGGCGAGCTCAAGGCGCTGATCTTCGGGTTCATCGCCGCCGTCGTCGCGTCCTACCGGGGCCTGAACCCCTCCGGCGGCCCGAAGGGCGTCGGGGACGCGGTGAACCAGTCGGTGGTCATCACGTTCCTGCTGCTGTTCGTCGTGAACTTCGTGATCACCCTGATCTACCTGCAGATCGTGCCCGGAAAGCTGGACTAGCGCCATGACGTTCCTCCAGGGCGCGAAACGCGTCGCCAACCGTCCGTTGCAGACGCTGGACACCCTCGGTGACCAGATGTCGTTCTACGGCCGCGCGCTGCTGTGGACGCCGCGGACGCTGCGCCGGTACACCAAAGAGGTCCTCCGGCTGCTGGCCGAGGTGAGCTTCGGCTCCGGTTCGCTCGCGGTCATCGGCGGCACGGTCGGCGTGATGGTCGGCCTGACGCTGTTCACCGGTGTTCTCGTCGGCCTCCAGGGCTACTCGGCGCTGAACTCGATCGGGACGTCGGCCTTCACCGGCTTCCTGACCGCGTTCTTCAACACCCGCGAAATCGCCCCGCTGGTCGCCGGCCTCGCGCTGAGCGCCACGGTCGGCGCCGGGTTCACCGCGCAGCTGGGCGCGATGCGGATCTCCGAGGAGATCGACGCGCTCGAAGTCATGGGCGTGCCGAGCCTGCCGTACCTGGTGACGACGCGGATCATCGCCGGGTTCGTCGCGGTCATCCCGCTCTACATCATCGGCCTGCTCAGCTCGTACCTCGCGTCCCGGCTGGTCGTTATTTACATCTACAACCAGTCAGCAGGGACTTACGACCACTACTTCGACCTCTTCTTACCGCCGCAGGACGTGCTCTATTCGTTCATCAAGGTGCTGCTGTTCAGCGTCTTGATCATCCTGTCGCACTGCTACTTCGGGTACCGCGCGACCGGCGGCCCGGCGGGTGTCGGCGTCGCGGTCGGCAAGGCCGTGCGGCTCTCCATCGTCACGGTGTCGATCATGAACTTCTTCATCGGGTTCGCCATCTGGGGAACCGACGTCACGGTAAGGATCGCGGGATGAGGACGCTCCGACGCAGGCTGCTCGGCCTGCTGCTCATCGCCGTGATGGTCGGCGGGGTGGCGCTGTCCATCGCGCTCTACGACAAGGCGTTCACGCCGGTCGTCACGGTCAAGCTCCAGGCCGACAAGATCGGCAACCAGCTGATCAAGCAGTCCGACGTCAAGGTGCGCGGGCTGATCGTCGGCTCGGTCGAGGACATCACCGCCACCGCCGAAGGCGCCGAGCTGACGCTGGCGCTCAAGCCGGAGTCGGCGAAGCTGATCCCGGAGAACGTCTCGGCGCGGTTCCTGCCGAAGACGCTCTTCGGCGAGCGGTTCGTCTCGCTGGAGATCCCGAAGGACCCGTCCACGAAGACGATCGCCAGCGGCGACGTCATCCCGCAGGACCGCACGTCCAGCGCGGTCGAGCTGGACCAGGCCTTCGAGCACCTGATGCCGGTGCTGCAGGCGGTGCAGCCGCAGAAGCTGTCCGCGACGCTCACCGCGATCTCGACCGCCCTGCAGGGCCGCGGCGACCAGCTCGGCGACACGTTGACGCAGCTGGGCACCTACATCGGCGAGCTGAACCCGCACGAGCCGGAGCTGCAGCACAACCTCAAGGCGCTCGCGGAGTTCTCCGACCACCTGAAGGACGCCGCGCCGGACCTGGTGCAGAGCCTCGACAACCTGAGCACGACCACCCGGACCGTGGTCGACCAGCAGCAGAACCTGTCGAACCTCTACGGCAGCCTCACGAGCGCGTCGATCGACCTGCAGACCTTCCTGCAGAACAACAAGGAAAACATCATCTCCCTCGCCGACACCGCCCGGCCGACGGCCGAGCTGCTGGCGAAGTACGCGCCGGAGTACCCCTGCGTGATCTCCCAGATGGCCCAGAACGTGCCGCTGATCGACCAGGCGCTCGGCAAGGGCACCGACAAGCCCGGCCTGCACGCCACGATCGAGATCATCGTGCCGCGCGCGCCGTACGAGGCGGGCAAGGAAGAGCCGCGGTTCGAGGACAAGCGCGGGCCGCGCTGCTACGACATGAAGGACATCCCGAAGCCGTTCCCGTCCGAGCCGCCGGACGGCGCCTTCAAGGACGGGACCAAGCACCAGGCCGCGCCGAAGACGGTCGGCGAGGGACTCAACCCGGCCAAGTTCAAGGCGGACGCGGCCGGCAACGGCGCGGGTGCCGGTGACCTGGCGTACTCGAGCGCGGAACAGGGCTTCCTGGCCGACCTGCTCGGCCCGCAGCTGGGCATGAACGCTTCGGACGTCCCGGGCTGGAGCGCCCTGCTCGTCGGCCCGCTGTACCGGGGCGCGGAGGTGACGGTCAAGTGAGGGGCCTGCTCGCGCCGCTGATCAAGCTCGGCGTCTTCGTCGTGGTCACCGTGCTGTTCACGACGATCCTCGGGATCAGCATCGCCAACATCAACACCACCAGCACCAACGCCTACAAGGCGCGCTTCACCGACGCGACGCTCCTGCTGCCCAACGACGACGTCCGCATCGCCGGCGTCCGGGTCGGGCAGGTCAAGGACGTCAAGATCGTCGACAAGCGCCAGGCCGAGGTCGAGTTCGAGGTCGACGCCGGCCGGCAGCTGCCCGCCGGGGTGACCGCGCAGATCAAGTTCCGCAACCTGGTCGGCCAGCGCTACGTCTCCCTCGGCGAAGGCGAGAACAGCGGCGGCAAGACGCTGGACCCCGGCGGCACGATCCCGCTGGACCGCACTACGCCGGCGCTGGACCTGACCGAGCTGTTCAACGGCTTCAAGCCGCTGTTCACCGCGCTCAACCCGGACGACGTCAACAAGCTGTCCTACGAGGTCATCCAGGTCCTGCAGGGTGAGGGCGGCACCGTCGAAAGCCTGCTTTCGCACACCGCGTCGCTGGCCACCACGATCGCCAACAAGGACCAGGTGATCGGCGAGGTCATCGACAACCTCAACTCGGTGCTGGACACGGTCAACGCGCACACGCCGCAGCTCAACGACCTGATCGTCAAGCTGCAGCAGCTGACCTCCGGGCTGGCCGCGGACCGCAAGCCGATCGGGGACGCCATCGAGAGTCTCGGCAACCTGGCCCAGACGACGTCCGGGCTGCTCGGCGAGGTCCGCGAGCCGCTGAAGAACGACATCAGCGCGCTCGGCAACCTCACGAACCAGCTCAACAAGAACGAGCCGGAGCTGGAGCACTTCATCCAGTTCCTGCCCACCAAGGTGAGCACGCTGACCCGCACCGCGGACTACGGCTCCTGGTTCAACTTCTACGCCTGCGAGTTCACCGGGAGCGTCAGCTTGCCGCCGCTGATCAACGACGTGCCCCTGCCCCTGCTGCCCGCGAACCGGGAGAGGTGCAAGGGATGAAGTCCTTCCAGAAGCGCAACCCCGTCCCGATCGCCCTGGTCGGCATCGTCGTGCTGGCGCTCGGCTTCCTCGCCGCGCTCAACTCCGACGACCTGCCGGTGATCGGCGGCGGCACCACCTACACCGCCGAGTTCAGCGAGGCCTCCGGGCTGCAGAAGGACAACGACGTCCGGGTCGCCGGCGTCAAGGTCGGCAAGGTCAGCGACATCGAGCTCGACGGCGCGTCGGTCAAGGTGTCGTTCAAGGTCAAGGACGCCTGGCTGGGCGACCGGACCAGCGCCGCGATCAAGATCAAGACGCTGCTCGGCCAGAAGTACCTGTCGCTGGACCCGCAGGGCCAGGGCGCGCTCAACCCGGGCACGGCGATCCCGCGGGACCGCACGATGGCCCCCTACGACGTGCTCGACGCCTTCCGCGGGCTCTCCCAGACGGTCGACAACATCGACACCAAGCAGCTGGCGCAGAGCTTCGACACCATCTCGCAGACCTTCGCCAACACGCCGCAGGACGTGAAGGGCGCGCTGTCGGGCCTGTCGAAGCTGTCGGACACCATCGCTTCGCGCGACCAGCAGCTGTCCAACCTGCTGGCCAACACCCGCGAGGTGTCGCAGACCCTGGTCGACCGCGACGCCGAGGTGCAGAAGCTGCTGACCGACGGCAACAAGCTGCTCGACGAGCTGTCGAAGCGCGAAGACGCGATCACCTCGCTGCTCAACGGCTCGCGTGAGCTGGCGACGCAGCTGCAGGGCCTGATCGACGACAACGACAAGCAGCTCGACCCGGTGCTCACCTCGCTGGACCAGCTGACGTCGATGCTCCAGCGCAACCAGGACTCCCTGGCCGACGGCATCAAGAAGTTCGCGCCGTTCATCCGCGTCTTCACCAACACCATCGGCAACGGGCGCTGGTTCGACAACTACATCTGCGGCCTGCTGCTGCCCTCGATGGGCCCGATCAACGAAGAGGGGTGCTACACGAAATGAGTGACACCCGCTTCGGCCAGACCCTCACCAGGGGCTTCACCATCGCGATCGTCCTCGCGCTCGTCGTCGCCGGCGGGATCTGGTGGACCCTCAAGGACGCCGGCCGCAACCACCTGACCGCGTACTTCGCCGGCGCCGTCGGCCTGTACGAGGGCAACAGCGTACGGATGCTCGGCGTCGACATGGGCACGGTCACCAAGATCCAGCCCATGGGCAACCAGGTGAAGGTCGAGCTCGAGTACGACCGCTCGGTCGCCGTCCCGGCCGACGCGAAGGCGCTCATCGTGGCGCCGTCGCTGGTGTCGGACCGCTACGTCCAGCTCGCCCCGGCCTACACCGGCGGCCCGCGGATCACCGACGGCTCGGTCATCGGCCTCGACCGCACCGAGGTGCCGCTCGAGGTCGACCAGCTGGCGTCCAGCCTGGCCCGGGTCAGCGAGACCCTCGGCCCGAACGGCGCCAACAAGAACGGGTCGCTGTCGAACCTGCTGAACACCGCCGCGGCCAACGTCGACGGCAACGGCCAGGCCCTGCACGACACGATCACCAAGCTCGGCCAGGCGGCCGGGACGCTGGCAGGCAACAAGGACGACCTGTTCTCCACCGTGGAGAACCTCGGGAAGTTCTCGCAGACGCTGGCCGACTCGGACAAGTCGGTGCGCAACTTCGAGAGCCAGCTCGCCGACGTCAGCGGCTACCTGGCGTCCGAAAAGGACAACCTGGCCGCGACCGTGCAGCAGCTGGGCACCACGCTCACCGCGGTGCAGTCGTTCATCGACGCCAACCACGACCGGCTCAAGTCCAACGTGGACAAGCTGGCCGGCGTCACCAAGGTGCTCGTCGACCAGCGCAGCTCGCTCGCCGAGATCCTCGACGTCGCCCCGGTCGGCCTGAGCAACCTGGTCAACACCTACAACGGCTCGGCGGGCACGCTCGACGCCCGGCCGAACCTCAACGAGCTGACCCAGCCCCCGCTGGTGATGATCTGCCGGCTGCTCAAGCAGGCCGGCAAGGGCATCCCGGACGTGCTCGGCAGCGCCTGCGAGGGCATCGCCGGCGTGGTCGACGGGCTGGTCCCGCTGCCGTCCGCGGCGCAGACGGTCCAGGCGCTGCAGGCGGGCAAGCTCCCGCCGCTGCCGCTGCCCATCGCCGGGCAGCTCTACGGCACGGGAGGTGGCCAGTGAGGAAGCTGCTGACCGTCGGAGCGCTCGCCACCGCGTCCGCGCTGGTGCTCTCCGGCTGCGCGTTCAAGGGCATCTACGACCTGCCGCTGCCCGGCGGCGCCGATCTCGGCGACCACCCGTACACGGTGAACGTCGAGTTCCGGGACGTGCTCGACCTGACCCCGCAGGCCGGGGTGAAGGTCAACGAGGTGCCGATCGGCCGGGTCGAGAACGTCGGCCTCACCAAGGACGGCTGGCACGCGCTGGTCACGCTGAAGGTGAACGGCGACGTCAAGCTGCCCGCCAACGCGCTGGCCAACGTCAAGCAGTCGAGCCTGCTCGGCGAGAAGTACGTCGAGCTGGCCTCGCCCGGCGACGACCAGGCCCAGGGCAAGCTCGCCGACAACGCGACCATCCCGCTGGCCCGGACGAACCGCAGCGTCGAGGTCGAAGAGCTGCTCGGCGCGCTGTCGCTGCTGCTCAACGGTGGTGGGGTCGACCAGCTCAACACCATCACCAAGGAGCTCAACAACGCCACGTCCGGCCGCGAGCCGGACATCAAGGCACTGCTGGACAACGCGAACCAGCTGGTCACGAACCTCGACCAGCAGTCGCGCAACATCACGCGCGCGCTCGACGGGCTGAACCGGCTGTCCTCGACCCTGAACGGGCAGAAGGACAAGCTGGTCGGCGCGGTCGACAACCTCGCGCCCGGCATCGGCGTGCTGGAGTCGCAGCGCGGCCAGCTGGTCACGATGCTGCAGGCGCTGGACAACCTCTCCGGCGTCGCCACCGACACCGTGAACCGGTCGCAGAAGGACCTCGTCGCCGACCTGAAGGCGCTGACCCCGACGCTGCAGAAGCTCGGCGAGGCGGGCAACGACCTGCCGAAGGCGCTGGAGATCCTGCTGACGTTCCCGTTCAGCGACCAGGCCGTCAACGACGTCAAGGGCGACTACTTCAACCTGTTCGCGAAGGTGGACCTGAACCTGAAGACCGTCGTCGAAAACCTCGGCAACAGCAGGCAGAACCCGCTCGCCGGGCAGATCCCGCTGCCGGGGCTCACCGGCGGCGTCGAGGGCACCCCCGCCAACCAGCCGCCGCCGCTGCCGATCCCGGGCGAGAGCGGGCAGGCCGGGCAGTCGCAGCCGGGCCTCGGCAATCTCTTCGGGCTCCTGTCGGGAGGTGCGGGCTGATGCTGGTGCGCCGGACGAAGATCCAGCTGATCGCCTTCGCGGTCATTTCCGTCGTCGCGATCGTGTACGCGCTGATCCGGTTCGCCGGGCTCGGCACCGTGTTCGGCAACGACGGCTACACGGTGAAGCTGCAGCTCAACGAGTCGGGCGGCATCTTCACCAACGCCGAGGTCACCTACCGCGGCTACAACATCGGCCGGGTCGGCGAAATGCGGCTGACCCCGACCGGGCTCGAGGCCGACCTCAACATCGACCCGTCGGCGCCCCAGGTGCCGGCGGACCTCGACGCGGTCGTCGCCAACCGGTCCGCGGTCGGCGAGCAGTACGTCGACCTGAAGCCGAAGGCCGACAAGGGCCCGTACCTGGCGGCCGGCTCGGTGATCCCGGCGGCCAAGACGACCACCCCGGTCAGCACCGACCGGCTGATCGGCGACCTCGACTCGCTCGCCGCGTCGGTCCCGGTCGACTCGCTGCGCACGGTCGTCGACGAGTCCTACGACGCCTTCCGCGGCACCGGCGGCGACCTGCAGAAGCTCCTGGACACCGCGCGCAGCTTCACCACGACCGCGCAGGAGTACCTCCCGCAGACGATCCAGCTGCTGGACCAGGGCGGGAAGGTGCTCGACACGCAGAACGACGAGGCGGCGAACTTCGCGTCGTTCAGCAAGAGCCTCAACGAGCTGACCGGCACGTTGAAGAACTCCGACGGCGACCTGCGCAAGCTCATCGGCATCACGCCGCAGGTGGCCGCCCAGGTCAGCCAGGTGCTGAAGGAGTCCGGGCCGGGCCTGGGCGCGCTGACGGCGAACCTGCTGACCACGGCCAACCTGACCGTGACCCGCCTCGACGGCATCGAGCAGGGCCTGGTCACCTACCCGGCGCTGGCCGGCGCGGCGAGCAGCGTCGCCCCCGGCGACGGGACCGCCCACCTGGGCCTGGTGCTCAACCTGTTCAACCCGCCGGCCTGCACCAAGGGCTACATGCCGTATTCGCAGTACCGGACCGGGAACAACCTGTCGCCGCGGCCCGCGGACGACAACGCGTACTGTGCCGAACCGAAGGGCAGCCCGATCAACGTCCGCGGCGCGCAGAACGCGCCGTACGGCGGGGTCCCGGTCGCGCCGTCCGACGCCGACGTCTCGGCCAACCAGAACCGGCCGGCCGAGGAGCTGGCCGACGAGCGCAACACCCGCGGCGTGCCGGGCATCGTCGGCAGCCCCGGCGTCAGCCTGACCAGCCTGGGCGCGCTGCTCGGACTCGCCTGACGTGGATTTGATGACCGCCCCCTACCCTGGAGTGCCATGAGTACGGACGAGCCGGCCGTCGTCGAGGACGACGCCGACGTCACCCCGACGCCCGCCGACGACCGGTCGTCCTCGCGGACCCTGGTGCTCGGCGCCGGCGCGCTGGCACTGGCCGCGCTGATCGCCGCCGCGTTCTTCGGGATCCAGTGGTGGGCGGCCGCGGCCGACGACAACGCCGACCTGGCGGCTTCGCGCGAGGCCGTCGTCAAGGCGGGCGGCAACGCGCTGAAGGCCTACACCGAGGTCGACTACCAGGACCTCGACGGCTTCTTCGCCCGGCAGAAGTCCGTGTCGGACGACAAGATGGCCCAGCAGATCGACCAGTCGGCGCCGACGTTCCGCAAGGCGCTCGCCGACGCCAAGACGAAGGTCACCACGGACGTCCAGGACATCGCCGTCGAGGAGCTGGACGACCACGAAGGCAAGGCCAGCTTCCTCGCCGCCATCGCCACGACCGTCACCCAGGGTGACAAGAGCAGCGCGAAGCCGTTGCGCCTCGAGGTGTCGATGACCCGCGTGGGCGACGCGTGGAAGCTGTCCGGCATCGACAGCGTCCCGCTCGTCGCGGCCGGCCAATAGCGTCACCAGAAGGAGCCCCGTAGTGCCCCCCTCCCGCCGCCAGCCGCCTCGCAGCAGCAGCACCCCGCCGTCGCGCCGGCCGCGCGTGGCCGGTCTGCGCAAGCCGTCGACGGACGAGTCCGCCGCCGAGCGGACCGGCCAGCTCCCC
>NZ_JAAGNB010000862.1:0-15431 GCF_010550475.1 Amycolatopsis sp. SID8362 | reverse complement strand
AACGCGGGCACGGTGAGGTCCGAGGTGCCGAGCGGAACGTGGTGCAGTCCGAAGGCGACGGCCGTCTCGGGCTGGTCCAGCGTGGTCGGCGCGACCCCGAGCTGCCGCCCGAGCAGCGCGGCCAGCAACGGCATCCGGCTCGGCCCGCCGACGAGGTGGATCCCGGCGAGCTGCGCGGGTGCCAGCCCGGCGCGGCGGATCGTCGTCCCGAGCAGTTCGGCGCTGCGCAGCAGGCTGGGCCGCACGAGCGCCTCGAGCTCGTCGCGGCTGACGAGGACGTCCCCGAACGGCTCCGGCATGGGGACGTGGGTCTGCGCGTGCCGGGAGAGGCTTTCCTTGGCGTCGCGGACGTCCTGGAGCAGCGCCCGCCGCGTCCGCCGGTCGGCGGTGGTCCGCGGGCGCAGCAACCGTTGCCACTGCGCGGGATCCGCGTGCGACACCGCGCGCCCGATGTGCACGAGCAGCGCCTGGTCGATGTCGAGGCTCCCGAGGTCCGGCAGCCCGCTCTCGGCCAGCACGGCGAACCCCTGCCTGCTCACCCCGACGACGGCGCAGTCGAAGGTGCCGGCCCCGAGGTCGTAAACCCCGATCGGCCCACCCCCGGAATGCCCGAGACTCGCGTAGTGCGCGGCGGCGGCCACGGGTTCGGGGATCAGCCGGACATCGGGCAGCCCGGCCTTCGCGGCGGCGGTCCGGATCGCCTCCTGCCGCGCGGCACCCCACCCGGCGGGGTGCGAGATCCGCGTCTGCCCGGCGGGCCCGGCTTCCTCCCCCATCCGCCGCAGCACGGCGGCGAAGGCGTCGGTGACCGGGACATCGGTGTCCCCGAGCCGCAAGGTGCCTTCGCCGATCCGCCGCTTGGGGTTGGGCTCGAACCGGCTGGGATCGAGCCGCGCCCGCCGCTCGGCGTCGCGGCCGGTGACGAGCAGGCCGTCGTCGTTGAGGAAGACGGCTGAGGGCATGGTGACGGAGCCGTCGACTTCGACCGCCCGGGGTCCGTGCCCGGCGGTGGAGAGCACCCCCACGGTGCTGGAAGTCCCGAAGTCGATCGCCAGCACGTCCACGCGGAATCCCCTCCCAAGGCCCGCGGGCATCGTCTCACGGGGGTCTGGGACACGAGAAAGGGCGGCTCCCCCGAAACCGGGGAAACCGCCCTCTTCAAGCACCGCTCAGCCGATCACTCGCCTTCGGCTTCGCCGCCCTGCTCCTCGTGGCCCGCGCCGATGCTGACCGGCGGGGCGTCCGGGACCGACGACGGCTTGCGCTCACCGCGGAAGGTGAACTTGGCCTGGTCGTCCTTGTCCTCCGGGTTGCCGCTCCAGCCTTCGACGTCGACCAGGATGATCTGACCCGGCTCGACCTCGCCGAACAGGATCTTCTCGGACAGCTGGTCCTCGATCTCACGCTGGATGGTCCGGCGCAGCGGCCGGGCACCGAGCACGGGGTCGAAGCCGCGCTTGGCCAGGAGGGACTTGGCCTTCTCGGTCAGCTCCAGCTCCATGTCCTTGGCGCGCAGCTGGGTCTCGACCCGGCCGATCATCAGGTCGACCATCATGATGATCTGTTCCTGCGTCAGCTGGTGGAACACGATGATGTCATCGATCCGGTTCAGGAACTCCGGGCGGAAATGCTTCTTCATTTCCTCGTTGACCTTCTGCTTCATCTTCTCGTACCGGTTCGTGGTGTCGTTGGACCCGGCGAACCCGAGGGAGACGGACTTCGAGATGTCCGACGTACCCAGGTTGGACGTGAAGATGAGGACCGTGTTCTTGAAGTCGACCGTGCGGCCCTGACCGTCGGTCAGGCGGCCGTCCTCCAGCACCTGCAGGAGCGTGTTGTAGATCTCCTGGTGCGCCTTCTCGATCTCGTCGAACAGGACCACCGAGAACGGCTTGCGCCGCACCTTCTCGGTCAGCTGCCCGCCCTCTTCGTAGCCGACGTAGCCCGGAGGGGCACCGAAGAGCCGCGAAGCGGTGTAGCGGTCGTGGAACTCGCCCATGTCGATCTGGATGAGCGCGTCGTCCTCGCCGAACAGGAACGAGGCCAGCGCCTTCGACAGCTCGGTCTTACCGACACCGGACGGGCCGGCGAAGATGAACGAGCCCGACGGGCGCTTCGGGTCCTTCAGGCCGGCACGCGTACGGCGGATCGCCTGCGAAACGGCCTTGACCGCGTCCTCCTGGCCGATGATGCGCTTGTGGAGCTCGTCCTCCATGCGCAGCAGCCGGGTGGTCTCCTCCTCGGTCAGCTTGAACACCGGGATGCCGGTCCAGTTGGCCAGCACCTCCGCGATCTGCTCGTCGTCGACCTCGGCGACGACGTCGAGGTCGCCGTCCTTCCACTGCTTCTCCCGCTCGCCCTTCTGGCCGAGGAGGGTCTTCTCCTCGTCACGCAGGCGGGCGGCCCGCTCGAAGTCCTGCGCGTCGATCGCGGACTCCTTGTCGCGGCGGACGTTCGCGATCTTCTCGTCGAACTCGCGCAGGTCCGGCGGCGCGGTCATCCGGCGGATGCGCATCCGGGCGCCGGCCTCGTCGATCAGGTCGATCGCCTTGTCCGGGAGGAACCGGTCGTTGATGTACCGGTCCGCCAGGGTCGCGGCGGCGACCAGCGCCGAGTCGGTGATCGAGACGCGGTGGTGCGCCTCGTACCGGTCGCGCAGGCCCTTGAGGATCTCGATCGTGTGCTCCAGCGACGGCTCGCCGACCTGGATCGGCTGGAACCGGCGCTCGAGGGCGGCGTCCTTCTCGATGTACTTGCGGTACTCCTCGAGCGTGGTCGCGCCGATCGTCTGCAGCTCACCGCGGGCGAGCATCGGCTTCAGGATCGAAGCCGCGTCGATCGCGCCCTCGGCGGCACCCGCCCCGACCAGCGTGTGCAGCTCGTCGATGAACAGGATGATGTCGCCGCGGGTCTTGATCTCCTTGAGCACCTTCTTCAGGCGCTCTTCGAAGTCACCGCGGTAGCGGGAGCCGGCGACCAGGGAGCCCAGGTCCAGCGTGTAGAGCTGCTTGTCCTTGAGCGTCTCGGGCACCTCGCCCTTGACGATGCTCTGCGCGAGGCCCTCGACGACGGCGGTCTTGCCGACGCCGGGCTCGCCGATGAGCACCGGGTTGTTCTTGGTCCGGCGGGACAGCACCTGCATGACCCGCTCGATCTCCTTGCCGCGCCCGATGACCGGGTCGAGCTTGCCCTCGCGGGCGAGCACGGTCATGTTGCGGCCGAACTGGTCCAGGACCAGCGACGACGACGGGGTGCCCTCACCGCGGCCGGAACCGGTTTCGGTGGACTCCTTGCCGCCCTGGTAGCCCGAGAGCAGCTGCAGCACCTGCTGGCGGACCCGGTTGAGGTCCGCACCCAGCTTGACCAGCACCTGCGCGGCGACGCCCTCGCCCTCGCGGATCAGGCCCAGCAGGATGTGCTCGGTGCCGATGTAGTTGTGGCCGAGCTGCAGCGCTTCGCGCAGCGACAGCTCCAGCACCTTCTTGGCCCGCGGCGTGAAGGGGATGTGCCCGCTCGGGGCCTGCTGCCCCTGGCCGATGATCTCCTCGACCTGCTGGCGGACGCCTTCAAGCGCGATACCCAGCGACTCCAGCGCCTTGGCGGCGACACCCTCACCCTCGTGGATCAGACCCAGGAGGATGTGCTCGGTGCCGATGTAGTTGTGGTTGAGCATCCTGGCCTCTTCTTGAGCCAGGACGACCACCCGCCTCGCGCGGTCGGTGAACCTCTCAAACATGTGCACTCCCTCGACTGCTGCGCCGGCGGCCCGTTTCCATCGTGCTTTCACCGCGATGGATTCAGCACCGTGAGACCACTCTAGTAGCCAAGTGGTCGCGCTGGCGTACCACTACGGCTGACAGTGGCCTTTTCCGCACCCGGACGTGGCATCTCCCGGGTGCGTCCATCTTCATGTTGCCCTGCACCTTTACGTCAAGCCCAACGTGCGGACGGCCGCCCGGATTCCGCCATCCGCGCGGTGTCCGCTCACCGCGAACAGTCCGCAACCTGGGAGTGCCGGATCACGGTGCCACCCGATTGGCGCAGCCGCCGTCTGCCTGTAAGGTTAGGCACGCCTAATCCATGACGGCTGCGAGGAGGGCCGCGGTTGAACCAGCAGCGGTCCTTCCGAGACGCACGCGAGGTCGGCGACGGCCTCGCGTCGTCGTTGCGGCGGGTCTCCGGCCGCCAGGAGCGCACCGAGCTGCGCCGCGACGTCCCGGCGGGCTGGATCCGCTGCTCGGAGCTGCTGGAGACGCCCGCGTACTTCGACGAGTGGCGCGGCCTGCTCGGCGACTGGCTGCTGCGCGAGCACGACGCGACGCCGTCCCGGACCACGGCCAGCTGGGTGATGACCTGGTACCTGCACGTCCCGGCGTACGTCGGCGCGCTGCTGCTGCACCACGAGCGCCGGGTGCCGTCGCTGAAGCCTGCGGAGCTGGCGTTCCGGCTGGCCGACGACCGCCCGCACCCCGACGGCATGGCCGTGCTGGGTGACGCGTTCCACTGCCTGCCGACGGACCCGGGCTCCGCCCTCCCGGAGGCGACCGTGGTCCGCGACGAGCGCGCGCTGGCGGCGGTCCTGCGGGCCCGCTACCTGGCCCACGCGGCCCAGTTCGTCCGGGCGTACGCGCCGGTCAGCAGGCTCGGCCGCCGGATGCTCTGGGCGGCGGCGACCGACGCGCTGGAGAACTCGCTGTGGTGGGCGGGCCGCCAGGGCGGCACGCCGGAAGCGGAGGGCGCGGGCGTCGCCGACGCGGCGCTGGTCCTCGACACGCGCTACCCGCCGCTGACCTCGGCGTCGACGTTGCGCCTGACGGAGGGCCCCGACGGCCACCGCGAGTGGACGCGGCGCCGCGAGAGCTGCTGCTTCTCCTACCTGCTCCCGGCCGAATCGGAGTGCGACGGCTGCCCGCGCACCTGCTCGTCGCGGGCTCAGGGCGTCCAGGACGGGTCGCGCCCGGAGGCACCCAGCGCCCGGTCCAGCGCCGACGCACCGGCGGGGACCGCCACCTCGGGCCCGTAGACGCCCGTCGAGCGCGCCCGCTCGCCCATCAGCACCGCGGACTCGTACACCACCGTCGCCGCTTCGGGGGCGCAGACCAGCTCCTGGCCACTCGCCCGTGCCAGGTCCCAGCCGTGCAGCACGAACTCGCCCAGCACCATGGCGCCGACGACCGAGGCAGGCAGCCGGGCCGTCCCCAGCGCCGTCGTGCCCGTCCACGCCGACGGCGTCCCGAAGACGTCCACGAGCGTCTCCGTCTGCTTCTCCAGCACCGCGCGCCAGTCCTCGCCGACCAGGGCCGCCGCCGCCTCGGTCCCGCCGGGTGGCGGCTCCTCGCGCCGTCCCGCGGCCAGCAGCCACGGGCCCCAGTACAGGAGGTGGTTCAGCAGCCCGCGGACGTCGTACCCGGCGCACGGCGTCGGCGCGGTCAGCTCGGTCACCGCGGTGGCGACCCGGACGAATTCGGCCGCGGCGGGCCGCAGCAGTTCGGCAGTCATGCCGGCGAGCCAAGCCGGTCTCGGGCGGCCCGTATTGGACGAACGCGACAGCTACCGTGTGCGGCGTGGCACACCGGATCCCGCGCGGCATCGTGGCCGAGGCCACCGCGCGCACGATGTTCACGCTGACCAGGCACCCGCCCGTGCCCGCGCTGGCGGACTTCGTCGACTACCACTGGGTCCTGCGCTGGGACCGGCGCGGCGAACCACCGCACGAGCAGCGGGTGCTGCCGAACCTCGCGGTGCACGTCACGTTCTTCCCCGGCGCTTCCGGCGTGTACGGCCCGGCGCGCGACGTCTTTTCCCATCGCCTCTCGGGCCGCGTGCAGGATTTGGGCGTGCGTTTCCGGCCGGGGTGCTTCCACGCGTTCCTCGGTGGCCCGGTGAGTGACATCGCCGACCGATCCGTCCCGCTCACGGACGTTTTCGGGCCGGCGGCGATCCGGGCCGCGGAATCGGTGCGCACGGCGGGCGACGACGCGCAAATGGTCCGTGCGGTCGACAACTTGCTGATCGCAAATCCGGTACGGCTCTCCCCGGCCGCGCGCCAGGCCGCCGAGGCGGTGGAATCAATCGCGCGCGATCCGGGAATTACCCGGGTGGCGCAACTGTGCGCGGATACTGGACTAACCACCCGGTCGGTCCAGCGGTTGTTCGCCGAACACGTCGGCTGCCCGCCCAAGTGGGCGATCCGGATATACCGCCTCAACGACGCTGCGCAGCGGTTGGTCACGGAAGGACAGCCGGATTACGCCGGACTGGCGGTTCGACTGGGCTATAGCGACCAGTCGCACTTCATCCGCGATTTCCGGACGGTGACCGGTCAGTCGCCTGCCGAGTACGCCCGAACGGCTCAGGCAGTGCGAACCGGACAAGGACCGGACACGAAGAAAGCCGCCGGGCGAATTCGCCCGGCGGCCTCCAGCAGCTCGTGAACGGCCCTCAGTTCTTCTTGTGGTAGGCCTCGACGACCTCGGAGGGGATCCGGCCCCGGTCCGAAACCGCGTAACCGTTCTTGCGCGCCCAAGCGCGAATGGCCTGGTTCTGCTCACGGTCGACCGCGGCCGGGCGGGCCGATCCCTTGCCCGAGACCGGGCGCGCGGAAGCGCGCTTGCGGCCACCCGCGCGCCGCGCGTGCTCGACATACTGGGCGAGGGCGTCCCGCAGCTCCTCGGCGTTTTCCGAGGAGAGATCGATCTGGTAGCTGACGCCGTCCAAACCGAACTCGACGGTCTCTTCGGCCTCGCTGCCGTCCAGGTCGTCCACCAGCGAGACGAGCACCTTCTGCGCCATCTGTTTCCTCCTGCGGGGCTTACTCAATGATCTGGTGACGGGGCGAGCCCCGGGGACAGAAGACTTTGTCTAGAACATTAGTACCCGCTCCGGGAGTGCAGCGCAAATCTCTATGCGATAACCGGCCGCTATCCTCACACGGGCGGGTTATTCAGGACGCACCAGCGGGAAGAGGATCGTCTCCCGGATACCGAGACCGGTCAGCGCCATGAGCAGCCGGTCGATCCCCATTCCGACGCCGCCGCTCGGGGGCATTCCGTACTCCAGGGCACGCAGGAAATCCTCGTCCAGCCGCATGGCTTCGCTATCGCCCTGCGCGGCCAGCAGCGACTGTTCGGTGAGCCGTTCCCGTTCGACGACCGGATCGACCAGCTCGGAGTATCCGGTGGCGAGTTCGAATCCGCGCACGTAGAGGTCCCACTTCTCGGCCACGCCCGCCCGCGAGCGGTGCTGCCTCGTCAATGGCGACGTCTCCAGCGGAAAATCACGGACAAACGTCGGTGCGTGCAGGTGATCTCCGACGAGGTGTTCCCACAGTTCCTCGACGAGCTTCCCGTGCCCGAGCTTCGGATCCACTTCGAGGCCCCTGGCCTGCGCGAATCCGTGCAGTTTGGCGGCGGGCGTCTCCGGCGTCACCTCTTCACCGAGGGAATCGGACAACGACTCGTACATTCCGAGCGTGGTCCATTCGCCGGAGAGGTCGTACTCCGAACCGTCGGGCAGCGTGACGACCTGGGTGTCCAGCACGGCCTGCGCGGCCTCCTGGATCAGCTCCCGCGTCATCACGGCGTTCGTGTCGTAAGTGGCGTACGCCTCGTAGTACTCGAGCATCGCGAACTCCGGCGAGTGCGAAGAGTCGCTGCCCTCGTTCCGGAAGTTGCGGTTGATCTCGAAGACCTTTTCGATGCCGCCGACGACGCAGCGCTTGAGGTAGAGCTCCGGCGCGATCCGCAGGAACAGCTCCATGTCGAAGGCGTTCGACCGGGTGACGAACGGGCGGGCCGCGGCGCCGCCGTGCAGCGTCTGCAGCATCGGCGTCTCGACCTCGGTGAACCCGCGGCGGTGGAACGACTCCCGCAGCGACCGGACCACGCCGGCGCGGGTGCGCACGACGTCCCGCGCGCGCGGGCGCATGATGAGGTCGACGTAGCGCTGGCGGATCCGCGTTTCCTCGGCGAGTTCCTTGTGCGCGTTGGGCAGCGGGCGCAGCGCCTTCGACGTGAGGCGCCAGGCGTCGGCCATCACGGACAGCTCGCCGCGCTTGGAGGTGATGACCTCGCCCTGCACGAACACGTGGTCGCCGAGGTCGACGTCGGCCTTCCACGCCGCCAGCGCGTCTTCGCCGACCTTCGCCAGGCTGATCATCGCCTGCAGCTCGGTGCCGTCGCCCTCGCGGAGGCTGGCGAAGCACAGTTTGCCGGTGTTGCGCAGGAACATGACCCGGCCCGTGACGCCGACTGTCTCGCCCGTGGCGGTGTCGACGGGCAGCCCTTCGTGCGCTGCCCGCACCTCGGCGAGCGAGTGCGTGCGCGGCACCTCGACCGGGTAGGGATCGATGCCCTCGGCGAGGATCCGGTCGCGCTTCTCCCGGCGCACCCGCATCTGCTCGGGCAGTTCGTCTTCGGCGGGGTCGCTGGTGGAAGCGGGGTTTTCGGTCATGGCCCATAGGGTACGAACCCCGCCGCACGCTACGCCAACCGGATTACCTTTACTTTCCTTCCATTAACCTGGCCCGGTGAGTGATCCCACCCGCGCCCGGCGGGCTTCTTCCTTCGGCAGCCGCGCGGCCGCGTACGCCGAGCACCGGCCCGATTACCCGCGGGCAGCGATCGAGTGGGGCCTTTCCGGCGCCACCGGAACCCCGCGCCGGGTGCTCGATCTCGGCGCCGGAACGGGCAAGCTGACCCTCGGCCTGACCGACCTCGGCCTCGACGTCACCGCCGTCGAACCCGACCCGGAAATGCGCGCGGAACTGGCGCGGCGGGTGCCGTCGGCGACCGCGCTGGCCGGCCGGGCGGAACGGATCCCGGTGCCCGACGCCGAGGTCGACGCGGTATTCGTCGGCCAGGCGTTCCATTGGTTCGACGTGCCGGCGGCGATGACGGAGATCGGCCGCGTGCTGCGTCCCGGCGGCGTGCTGGTGCCGATGTGGAACTACGAAGACGAATCGGTCCCGTGGGTGGCCGAGTTCACCGAACTGGGCCGCGACGGCGCCCGCAAGCCGGCGTCGACCGACGATTTGCGTGAGGTGGCGCACCCGGCGTTCGAGCCGTTCGACGAGGAACGGTTTCACCATGTGCAACAGCGCACCGCGGAGACGCTGCTGGAAACGATCGCGACCTATTCCCTCGTGATCGTCTCGTCGCCGGAGGAGTCGTCCGCGCTCTTGACCCGCCTTCGCGGCTTCCTCGCGGCCAATCCGGCGACGGCGAATGGTGAGTTCGACCTCCCGTTGGTCACCTGGGGACTGCGCGCCCGCCGCCGTTAGCTTTCCGGCGTGCTAGCTTCGGAAGTGGCCCCCGCGTCCGCGGCCGGCCCCGGACGAGCGCGTCGTACCCGGTCAGGACAAGACGGCGCAGTGGTTCCACACACTGCGAAAGGCTCGTCATGTCCTGGCTCGTCCTCATCCTGTCCGGAGTGTTCGAAACGATCTGGGCGGCCGCGCTCGGCGCGTCCAAGGGGCTCTCCCGCCCGGTTCCCGCGGTGACGTTCGTGCTCGCGCTCGCGCTGAGCATGGGCGGCCTGGCGTACGCACTCCGCGAGATCCCGCTCGGCACCGGTTACGCGATCTGGGTCGGCATCGGCACGATCGGCACGGCGCTTTACGGCATCTTCGTGCTCGGCGACTCTTTTTCGGCGGCACGGATCACCTGCCTGGCGCTGATCGTGGCGGGCGTCGTCGGGCTCAAACTGCTCCATTGACCTCGATCAAAGTGGAGGTTCGATACTGGCGGGATGAGCCGGAAACCCTTGGGGCGAGCGCTGATCTCGCTGACTTCACTCTTGACGGCGGTGGGCCCGTACCGCGCCGACTGGAACGAGACCCATGTGTACAACCCCGCGTGGCCACCGCACGCGAAGTTCCACAACGGCCAGACGATGAGCCTGGGACTGGCACTGGGCGTAACCAGCCTGTGGCAGCTGTGGCGGCCGTCTTCGGGCCGAGCCGGGCTTGACGCTGGGGCGGCGCTGGCGTCGTTGTACTGGGTGACGCAGGTTTCGGCGTTGGCCTACCCGGGGTCGCGCGCGGTCGATCCGCCGGGCAAGGGCTTCCCGCAGGCCAAGGTGGCTTTCCCGGCGCTCGCGGTGACGGCGCTCGGGTATTTGCTGGAGCGACGCAGGCTGGCCCGCGGCTGAGGTCGAGTCGGTTCCCGCGGGTAGCCGACGGCCGCGGGTGTCGCGAATGACTCATTGGGGACTTCGTAGGTCCCGACCGAGTCATTCGCGACCTCGGTCCACCGGCTCGGCCCGTCGGACCGCACCGGATTGCGCCTGACCGGCACCGGAACCCACCGGGCCGGAGCCGAACGCACCGGGCCGGTGGCGGAATGCGCCGCCACCCACCGGACCGCGCTGGACCAGCGTCGGATTGCGCCGCTACCCACCGGACCGCCGTACCGGCGCCGGACCGCACCGGAGCCCGTCGAAGTGCGGCGCTCTGCGTCAAACCGCGGCAGCCTGCACAGAACTGCGGCCGCCTGCACCGGCCCCCACACCCCCGACGCCCGGCCGCGGCCCGCCCTCCCTTGGGGGCTCCCCCGCTTCCAGCGTATCGGCCGCCCCTGGCTAAAAGCCGCGAAAAGCGCGCCCACGGCCCGGTTGTCCACACCCCCACCGGATTGTGGACAACCGGCGTCAGGGGCGGATGTTGCGCTCGTAGACCAGCCGCAGCCCGAGCAGCGTCAGGTCCGGCACGTGGTCGGTGATCGTCTCCGACTCCCCGATCACCAGCGGCGCCAGCCCGCCGGTCGCCAGCACCGCGACCGGTTCCACACCACCGGGCGAAAGCTCGCGCACGATCCGCTTCACGAGCCCGTCGACCTGCCCGGCGAACCCGTACAAGATCCCCGACTGCAGGCACTCCACGGTGTTCTTCCCGATCACCGACCGCGGCGGCACCAGCTCGACCTTCCGCAACGCCGCCGCGCGCAGTGCCAGCGCGTCCACCGAAATCTCGATCCCCGGTGCGAACGCGCCGCCCAGGAACTCGCCGCGGGAAGAGATCGCGTCCACGTTGGTCGACGTGCCGAAGTCGACCACCACGCACGCCGTGCCGCTGTGGAGGTGGTGCGCGGCCAGCGTGTTCGCCAGCCGGTCCGCGCCCACCTCCTTCGGGTTGTCCACCAGCAGTGGCACGCCCGTGCGGACGCCCGGTTCCACCACGATCTTCGGCACGTCGGCGTAGTACCGCGACAGCATCACGCGCAGTTCGCGCAGCACCGCCGGCACCGTCGACAGCGCGCTGATGCCCGTCACCGAATCCGCGTGCGGGCCCAGCAGGCCGCGCACCGTCAACGCCAGCTCGTCGGCCGTCATGCGCGCGTCCGTGCGCATGCGCCAGTCACCCACGAGCGACTGGCCGGACCACAGGCCGAGGACGATGTTCGTGTTGCCGACGTCGACGGTGAGCAGCAAGCGGGTCAGCTTTCCGCGTGCAGCAACGCGTCGAGGCGGCGGGCGTCCGCCGTCTCCGCGACCGGGAAGACCGCCGTCTCGTCGTCCGGCAGCGTCACGGTGCCGCTCAGCAGGCCCGATCCCTCCGGCGCGTAGCCGGGGTCGCTGTGCCGGTGGACGATCCGGTTGTCCGCGTCGACGAACACCACGCGCGGTTCGTACCTCGCGGCCTCCGCGTCCTCCATCTGGCCGTACGAAATGAGGATGACGAGGTCACCCGGGTGCACCAGGTGCGCCGCCGCGCCGTTGATGCCGAGGACGCCGCTGCCGCGTTCGCCCTTGATGACGTAGGTCTCCAGCCGGGCGCCGTTCGTGACGTCCACAATGGACACCTGTTCGCCCGGCAGCAGGTCCGCGGCTTCCATCAGATCTTCGTCGACCGTCACGGATCCGACGTAGTGCAGGTCGGCCTGGGTCACCGTGACCCGGTGGATCTTCGACTTGAGCATCGTGCGGTACATCGTGGACTCCTATTCCCCTGCGTCCAGCCGCTCCGGGTGCTCGACGGCCTTGCCGAGCAGCACCGGGGCGTTGTCGATCAGCCGGGTACTCCCCACCCGGGCCGCGATCAACAGTCGTGCCTCACCGTCGACGGGCGCGGGCCCGAGGTCGGTTCCCCTCAACTCCAGGTAATCCACCTCGACCGCCGGCCGGGCGGCGAGGGTCTTCCACGCGGTTTCGAGGACCGCGTCGGCGCCGTCCCGGCCGACGAACGCCCCCGCGGTGAGGGCGGCCGACAGGACGACGGCGTCTTCGCGCTGCTCAGGCGTCAGGTAGACGTTGCGCGACGACAGCGCCAGCCCGTCGCGCTCCCGCACGGTCGGCACGCCGATGACGCGCGTGTCGATGTTCAGGTCCCGGACCATCCGCTTGATCAGCACCAGCTGCTGGTAGTCCTTCTCGCCGAAGAACGCGTAGTCCGGGCGCACCAGGTTGAACAGCTTCGCCACGACGGTCAGCACGCCGGCGAAGTGGCCGGGCCGGACGACGCCCTCGAGCTCGTCGCCGAGTGGGCCCGGGTGCACGGTCACCGCCGCGCCGTCGGCGTACAGGGCGTCGGCGCTCGGGGTGAACGCGATTTCGACGCCGTCCTCGCGCAGCACGGCCAGGTCGGCGTCCAGGGGCCGCGGGTACGCCTCGAAGTCCTCGCCCTCGCCGAACTGCAGCGGGTTGACGAAGATCGAGGTGGCCACGACGGTGTTCGGCAGCCGCTTCGCGCGGCGGATCAGCTCGCGGTGCCCGGCGTGCAGCGCGCCCATGGTGGGCACGAGCGCGACCTTGCGGCCAACGCCGCGCAGCGCACGGCTGACCTGGCTGACGTGCTCGGGCGGCGCGAACGCGTTCAGCGTGCCGCGGGTGAATTTCGGTGTGGTCACTGGTCTTGCTGCCCTTCGGCGGGATCGTCGAGGAGTTCGGTGAGGTCTTTGGCGGCCGCGGTGTCCGGCAGCACTCCTGCTGCCAGGGAACGCGCCACCGTGCGCTTGGCCAGCGCCCGGTAGGCCGGCGCCACGTCCGGCGCCCGGTCCGTGAGCACCGCGAGGTGCTTGCGGACGGTGCCGAGATCGCCACGGGCGACCGGGCCGGTGAGCGCGCGGTCGCCGTGCCGCAGCACATTATCCAACGCCGCCGAAAGCAACGGTGCGACCAGGCGTTCGGAATGCCCGATTCCCGCTTCCCGCAAGACTTCCGTGCAGTCGGCGACCAGTGTCATCAGGTGGTTCGCGCCGTGGGTCAACGCAGCGTGGTAGAGCGCTCGCGCGGAGTCGGGGATCCGCACCGGCTCGGCACCCATCTCGACCGCCAGCGCTTCGCCGACGTTCCAGGCCGCTTCGTCGTCCTCGGCCGCGGTGACGCCGATGCTGCACGCCGCCAGCCGCTCGAGGTCCTCCTCGCGGCCGGTGAACGTCATCACCGGGTGCAGCGCGAGCGGCAGCGCCCCCGCTTCGGCCGCGGGCGCCAGCACGTCGATGCCCTGCGCGCCGGAGGTGTGCACGACGATCTGCCCGGGCCGCAGCGACCCCGTGGCGACGAGCCCGCGGACCATCCCGGCCAGCGCGTCGTCGGGGAGGGCGAGCAGCACCAGGTCCGCCCGGGCGACGGTTTCGTCGGGCGGCAGGACGGGCACGTCCGGGAGGAGGCGTTCGGCCCTGGCCAGCGACGCCGCGGAGAGGCCGGAGGCGGCGACGACGGTGTGTCCCGCCCGGGCCAGCGCGGCGCCGAGCACACTGCCCACCCGGCCGGCGGACACGACGCCGACCGCGAGGCGGGCGGGCCTCATCATGGCGTGCGCCTGTGGACGCTCATGGTTGGCAGACTCCCTCTGCTCTCGTTCCAGTCCCGCTCCGGGTACCGGACGAACGGCGCGAGACTAACTCGATTAAGCGCGAAGGGTTGAACCCGGGTGACCAGCTTCACCCGGACCGGTTCACCCGCGGGCGGCCTCGTCGGCGAGGCGCGTCGCCTCCGCGCGGGCGGCCTTCAACGTGCGCAGCAGCTCGCGCTGGCGCTGCCGGTCGGCGTCGCTGTGCAGCTCACGCCGGTCGAGGAAAGCGAGCTCGGTCACGCTCGCCTGGTAGACGGCGACGGCCTTCGCGGCCTGCTTCCCGGACTGCCGCTTCGCCTGCCGCCGCCACGCCCGCCGCCCGGGCAGGCTGGCCAGCAGATCGACCTCCGACGGCGCGATCCAGCGCGCCGACGCCATGTGCGGCAGCGCGGCGGCGATGATCCGCTGCTCCCGCCGTCGCTGCAGGATGACCAGGTAGAAGACGCCGAGGAACAGCGGCACCATGATCAGGAAGTAGACGGTGAGGAACTTCGACCCGCCGAGCAGCGCGGCGCTGTTCCACAGCGCGTGCAGGCAGACGGCGGCCAGGTAGCCGGCGATCGGCGCGACGAACTTGAGCGCCTTGGTGGTCGTCCGCGCGGCGATGCCGATCCCGATGCCGGTGAGCACCGCGAACAGCGGGTGCGTGAACGGCGCGAGCACGCCACGCAGGAAGAACGCCGTGATGACGCCCTGGCTGTGCCCGTCGCCGAAGCCGTAGTCGGCGAACGCGCGGCCGAAGTAGTAGATGTTCTCGGTGAAGGCGAACCCGGCGGCGCTGAACCCGGCGTAGACGACCCCGTCCACGACGCCGTCGAACTCGCTGGACCGGCGCCACGCGATGAGCACGACGAACAGCGCCTTCGCGGCCTCCTCGACCACGGGCGCCGAGACGAGCGCGGCGAGCGTGTTGCCGTTGCCGGTCCCGAGCAGCTCTTCGCCCACGGCCTCCGCGGTGGTGTTGATGAGCAGCGCGGTGATGGTGGCGATGCAGGCGCCCCAGGCGAAGGCGAGCAGCAGGAACTTCGCGGGCTCGGGCTCCCACCGGTCGACCCAGAGGAACCCGGCGACGACACCGGCGACCGGCACGAGCGCGGCCAGCACCCCGATGGTGACGGCGAGCGGCCCGACGCGCGCGGTGGCCAGCCCGAACAGGAACAGGCCGCACAGGGCCACCACGATCAGCCCGAACACCGGCAGCAGCACGGTGATCCGGCGAGGCCGCCGGCCACGGTCGAGTCCCGTCGCGGGCGAGAGGGTTCCGCTCACAGGCGGTCACCCTACGCAGACCGGACAGGAGAAGGAACGCCACCTCGCCCCTCGGCGCGCCCCGATGCCACATCGGGTGCACAGGACGCACCCAAGGCCACATCGGGTGCTCGCGAGCGGCCGATCTGCGCTCGCCGAGCCGTGGGCCAGCCCGCTGCGGCGCAGGCCCGGGAAGCGCCCCAATGTGGCCTTCGGTGCGTGAGACGCAACCAAGGCGGCCTTCGGTGCGTCTGACGCAACCAAGGCCACCTTGGGGCGCTCGGGTCGGGCCCAACGGCGGCTGCCCGAGCGCGGCCCGGGCACCTGCGGGAGCCGGAGGCTGCCCGCCGGCTGCGGGGCTCAGTCCTCCGCGCGACGGCGGCGGCGCGGGGTC
>NZ_JAAGNB010000823.1:0-11852 GCF_010550475.1 Amycolatopsis sp. SID8362 | reverse complement strand
ACCGAAGTGGACGGTGTGGCCGACGCGGTGCGTGTCGTGCGGGCCGTCGTCGACGTGCCGCTGTTCGTGAAGCTGCCGGGCCAGGCGTCCGACGTCGTCGCGCTGGCCCGCGCGGCCCGGTCGGCGGGCGCGGACGCGGTCGGGCTGGTCGGCCGCTACCCGGGCTTCCTGCCCGACCTCGACGGCGGTGCGGTACTGGGCTCGTGGGGCGCGTGGAGTTCACCGGGGTGCCTACCGATGAGCCTGTACTGGGTGGGCAAGGCGTTCCAGCGGCTCGACGTGCCCCTGATCGGGACGAACGGCGCCCGCACCGCGAAGGACGTCCTGCGGTTCCTCGCCGCGGGCGCGCGGGCGGTGGAAGTCGTGACGGCGCTGTGGCTCGGCGGTCCCGTGGCGCTGCGGGAGCTGGTCGACGGCGTCGCCGGGGTGGACGAGGGCTTCGTCGGCAGCGCACTCGCCGGGACGCGGGAGTACGCGGACGTGCCGCCCCTCCCGGCTCCGGCGTGGCTGCCCTACACCGCGCGCTGGACGTCGTCCGGGCGGTAGTGCCCGCCCAGCTCGTGAGTGAGCTCCCGCGCGGTGTCGACCACCACGCGCAGTTCGGGGGTGTCGTCGCCCATCGACAACGTGTTGTCCGGGCCCACGATCGCGATCGTCGCGCAGATCCCGTACTCGTCGAAGACCGGCGCCGCCACGGCCACTATCCCGGGCGTGCTCATCGCGGAGCAGTGGCCGACCGCGCGGACCCGGTCGACGTCGGCGCGCAGCTCGTCGCGCGCGGTGCCGGACAGGTTCCCGATCAGCCGTTCCATCGACAGCTGGTCGGCGTGGTAGGCGAGGAAGACCTTGCTCTGCGCGGTGTCCAGCGGCAGGTGGCTGCCGACGCGCACGGACACCACCACGATCGTCGAGACGTTCTCCTCGACCCGCGAGACCACCGGGCCGGTGAGGCCCCAGAGGCTCAGCACCACGCTCGTCTGCGTCGCCCGCGAGAGGGCCTGCATGTGCCGCGGCGCCAGGTTGACCACCCGGCGGTGGCCGATCGCGAACGCGCCCAGCTGAAGCAGGAGCCCGCCCGGCGCGTAACCGCCTTCGTTGCTGCGCTCGAGGAGCCCGGCCGCGACGAGCGAGGTGCAGTAGCGGTACGCCGTCGTGCGGTTGAGGCCGAGGCGCTCGGCGACCTCGCCGGCGGTGACCTCCGGCGTCGCGGGGTCGAACAGGGACAGGATCTGGCTGACCCGGCTGACGGCCTGGATGTCGGCCTGGTCGGCGCGGGTGTCCGGGGACCGCGTCGGTTTGGTCACGGGGGCCTCCGCCGAGAGTCTGGTACCGCTGTTCGAATAGTGAACACAGGCTACCGGACGCCGGCCGGGTTACCGCCGAAGCCGTTGTGGCGGACGGGTACGAACTAGGCGGCCAAGCCCACGTACAGGAACCCGAGCAGGGTTCCGGGACCGACCAGCAGGCAGATGCTGATCCCACCGAGCAGCGGTTCGTCGGCTCGGTGCATCTTCCACAGCAGGCCGACGGCCGCCGCGACCGTGGCGGCGAGCAGGGTCAACACGACAACGGACAACATAGGATTCCTTCGCGCAGCAGTGATCACGGCGCCGGGCGACGGCGTCGTGGAACGGGCTTTCAGCTCGCGAAGGCGGGTGGGGCGCGGGTGGACCGCGATGCCGGGACCGAGACCGCGCGGAGGGTCTCGCCGGACTGTTCGGCGTGCCCCGGCTTCAGCGTGGGCGCGGCACCGGGCGAAGCCGGGCCGATCGCCCACGGGACCGGGGTGGTGGCCGGCCCGCGCGGGACGGCGGGGCGGACCGAGATGAGGTCGTGCGCCGGCGCCGTGGCCACCGCCGGGCCGTCGGGGACCGGCGACCACGGCTGGACGGCGGGGGCACCGCCGAGGACCAGCAGGACGGCGAGCAGCAACCCGAGGCGGCGGTACCACCCCGGGTTGCTGCGCTGTCCGAATCGTCCGATGTGGTCAGGCTACCTCAGCCACCGCCGTAGGTGGCCTGGGTGACCGCGAAGACGTTGCGGTTGCCCACGCCCTCCTGCAGCGACCACAGCAGGTCGGCGGCCGTGGCGTCCTCCCAGTACGAGATGCTCTCGCCGCCGCTCACCCACGCGAACGTGGACGAGCTCGCGCCCGGCTTCCAGTAGTAGAGCTGCTTCTGGCCGGAGGAGTTGAACCACCAGCGGCCGTTGTGGGACGCGACGCCGTTGAGCTTGTACCAGGGCAGCTGCAGCGCCTGGCTCGCCGTGGTCGTGGCGGCGAACACGCCGGTGGAGTCGAACGGGTAGCGGATCGCCCGCGGCGCCCGGTTCGGGTAGTCCGTGCAGCCCGACGAGCAGGTGTACTCCGTCATGACGATCGACTTGCTGACCCGGTCGAGCGAGATCGACGACCAGGCGAGGTTCGTGCCCGACGTCGTCTTCGACGTGATGGTGCCGACCTGCGGCAGGACGTAGGCGTAGTTGTGCGCGTAGTACGTGCTGCCGCTCTGGTGCCCGATCTGGTCGGCGGTGCCGCCGGTGTCGGTCTTGAGGATCTTGCGCATGTCGAACACGCGCATGCCCTTCCCGGTGTCGGCGACGTAGAGGTAGTCGCCGTACCAGGAGACCCCGCCCGCGTGGATCGGGATGTCCTTGAAGTCCGGCGCCGCCGCGGTCCCGGTCGGCTCGACCAGCAGGACCTTGCGGTAGGCGTTCGGGTAGGTGGCGTCCCAGTCGACCAGGGTGATCCGGCTGCGCTGCTGGGCGCCGTCGCAGCCGTCCTTGGTGTACCAGCTGACCAGCACGAGCTGGTGGCCGTCGTAGTTGCCGCTGTTGGCGGTGCCGACGGCGTCGCGGCTGGTCGTGATGCCCTGCGGGTAGTTCGAGCAGTCGGAGTTGTCGCCGCTGTCGAAGCGGAAACCGCCGGACAGCCCGGCGACCGAGAACGACGACGGCAGCGCCGTGCGGTCGTGGTTCGCGTTCTCCATCACGGTGTGCACGGCCGCCGTGCCCAGCGTCGAGACCAGGGCGCTGTTCACGGCGTCGAACTGGTTGTAGTTCGCGGCCAGGGTGTACTGGCTCGCGGTCAGCGTGGTCGGCCCCGCGGCGGCCTGCGCGGCCGTTGGAGCGGCGAACAGCCCCGCGAGCACGCCGGCGGCGAGCGCGGCTTTGGTCAATCGATGGCGTGACTTCATGTGACCCCCAAGAGTCCGATCGATGCCCGGCTCATGGTCGTACCGGGCGAGGTGGGAAAGCAACAGCCTTCGCCGGATGGGCGGTATCCGTTCACATGCGGTCTCACATTGAGACCCGCGCGGCCCGGGCGGCGTGCTGTGATCGCGGACATGGAATCCGGACCCGAACCCGACGCGCACCGGGTGTGTTTCGAGCGCGCACTGGTGCCCGCCGGGTGGCTGATCGACGGCCGAATCCCCGTCGTGCCTACCAGCTCGACGGGACGTACGCCCAGCCGAGGTAGTCGGAACGCTGCGCGTAGGTGCTCGTCTGGTACACCGACGGACCGGTGCTGATCGCGACGCCGCCGCCCAGCGCGAGCATGATGTGCCCGGCGCTCGTGGTGCTGGTGAAGAAGACCGCGGCGCCGGCCGGGGCGACCGAACCGGTGTGGATGCGGCCGTTGTTCTTCTGCCACTGGTAGTGCGACGTGGCGGTGGCGAACCGGCCGCTGGTACCGAAGGCGCGCTCGACGAACAGCTCGCACTGGTTGTTCCAGTCGGTGTGGCCCAGCCGTGCCTTGGCGAACGCGATCGCGCTGTCGGCCCGCGGGTCCGCGGGGAACGCCGAGCCGCCCGGCTTGAGGCCGTCGGTGTCGCAGTGCGGGATGCCGCTGACGAAGCCTTCGGTCCCGGTCTTGACGTAGGCGTCCGGTACCCACAGGTTGTCGGCGGTGAAGTCCCAGATCTCGTCGGACGCGGTGGCCTGGCACACCACGGGCACCGAAGCGCCGGTGAGGTACTTGTCCGCGACGCTGCCCGCCGCGTCGGCCGCGTCCCCCTTCTTCGCGCGGCCGTTGAGGTCGGCCTTCGCCGGGTAGGAGTGCGGCGTCGTGCACTGCGGCGCGACCATCGACGTCGAGCCGGTCTTGACGTAGGCGTCGGGCACCCACAGGCCGTCGGTGGTCAGGTCCCAGATGCTGCTGCCGCCGTAGGCCGGGCCGGTGTCCTGGCAGGCCAGTGCGACCGACGTGCCCGCCGGGTACATGTTCGCGATGCGCTGCGAACCCACGGCCACGTCGGGGTCCTTGACGGTCCGGCCGTCCACTGTGGTCGAAACCGGGTAGGCCGACGCGGCCTGCGCGGCGGGGGCGGCCAGCCCGGTGAGCGCGGTGGCCAGCCCGATGGTGGCGACCGCGGCCTTCAGTGTGGTTCTCACGTGTCCTCCAGACTTTGTCCGGCCGATGGTCGGCGGCGGGCGTACAAGAGCCGTACAAGCGCCCGGTCTGGAGTAGTACGAGCGCCTTAGCGATCTCCGTGAAGGTCCACATCGGACGCATCATGGCGACGCCGGCCTCAGCTGACGGGCTGCTCCCCGGCCGCGCGCTGCCGCAGGACCTTCAAGGACTGCTCGCACCAGCGCAGGTTCTCCCGCTCGAACGACAGCCCGCGCATCAGCGTCAGGTACGGCCCGATCCGTTCGGCCCCGGCCAGGTAGTCGTCCTCGAACCGGCCGTCGAGCAGACGCGCGCGGAGCCGTTCGTAGCGGGCGATCTTCGACTCGGCGAGGGCCATCCGCTCCTCGAGCGCCTTCCGCACCGCGGCCCCGTCGCCCACGTCGACCGCCTGGACCTGCACCAGCAGCTCGTCGCGGATCACCCCCGGCCGGGGCGGGCGCGCGGTGAACTCCTGCAGGGTCCGGTGGCCTGCTTCGGTCACCGAGAACAGGCGCTTGTCCGGCCGCCGCTCCTGGTGGACGACCCGCGCGGAAACCAGGCCGTCGGCCGCCATCCGGTCGAGTTCGCGGTAGAGCTGCTGCGGGGTCGCCGCCCAGAAGTTCGCCACCGAGGCGTCGAAGGCCTTCGCCAGGTCGTAGCCCGACGCCTCGCCTTCGAGCAGCGCCGCCAGCAGCGCGTGACGCAGCGCGGTACTCACTTAGTTGAGTGCTTCTCGCTGGATCTGCTCGAACTGCGCCGCCATGGCTTCGGCCAGTGCCTGGGCCGCCGACAGCGGGCGGACCATCACCGTGAACTCGTCGATCAGGCCGTCGGCGTCGAGGTGCAGGAAGTCGCAGCCCTCGACCCGCACGTCGCCGATCCGCGCCTCGAAGACGAGGGCATGGTCGCGGCCCTCGTCGCCGCTCAGTTCGCGCACGTAACGGAAGTCTTCGAAGACGCGCAGGACGCCCCGCAGGATCGCGGCGGTGATCGCCTTGCCCGGGTACGGCTTGAAGGCCACCGGGCTGCGGAACACGACGTTCTCCGCGAGCGTGGCGGCCATGGCGTCGGGATCGCGGGCCTCGACGGCCTTGCGGAAGCTGCTCATGCGGTACCTCACCTAGTCAATTAGTTGAGTACACCGTAGCAGCTCGGCCGACCCTGGCCGCCGTATAACGCCCTACACGGCGGCGCTGCGGGGTTCGTACTGGGCGCGCAACGCCTTCTTGTCCGGCTTGCCCAGCCCGGTCATCGGCAGGGAAGACGCGACGATCACCTGCTTGGGCACGTGCACCGGGCCCTTCCGCTCCCGCACCGACGCCTGGATCTCGCCGGTGAGGCGCTCGATCGCCGCCTCGTCCAGGGCTTCGCGCAGGACGACGACCGCGGTCACGGCCTCGCCCCACTTCTCGTCCGGGGTGCCGATCACGCCGACCTGCGCGACCGCGGGGTGCTCGGCGACGACGTCCTCCACCTCGCGCGGGAAGACGTTGAAGCCGCCGGTGACGATCATGTCCTTGACACGGTCGACGATGAACCAGAAGCCGTCCTCGTCTTCGCGGGCGACGTCGCCGGTGTGGAGCCAGCCGTCGCGGAAGGTCTCCGCGGTGACCTCCGGGAGGTTCCAGTAGCCGCCGGCGAGCAGGGGGCCTGCCACGCAGATCTCGCCGGGCTCGCCGGGGGGCACCGGCGCGCCGTCCGGGCCGAGCAGGGCCGTGCGCAGGAAGGCGGACGGCCGCCCGCAGGAGGACAGCCGCGCGTCGTCGTGGTCGCCCTTGGCGAGGTAGCTGATCGCCATCGGGGCTTCGGACTGGCCGTAGTACTGCGCGAAGATCGGCCCGAACCGGTCGATCGCCTCGCGCAGCCGCACCGGGTTGATCGACGCGGCCCCGTAGTAGACCGTCTGCAGCGACGAGAGGTCACGGGTGCGGGAGTCCGGGTGGTCCATCAGGGCGTAGAGCATGGTCGGCACCAGCATGGTGGCGGTGATCCGCTGCTCCTCGATGACGCGCAGCACTTCGGCGACGTCGAACTTCGGCAGCACGACCAGGGAGCCGCCCTTGAGCAGTGTCGGGGCGAAGAACGCCGCGCCGGCGTGGGAAAGCGGTGTGCAGATCAGGAACTTCGGCGCTTCGGGCCACTCCCACTCGGAAAGCTGGATCTGGGTCATCGTGGTCATCGCCCGCGCGGTCCCCATGACACCCTTGGGTTTCCCGGTGGTGCCGCCGGTGTAGGTGATGGAGACGACCTGGTCCGGCGGCAGTTCGACGGGCACGAGTGGCTTCGGCTCGAAGCCGGCGGCGGCCGCGGTCAGGTCCTTGCCGACGTGCGACAGCGAGTCCGGGACCGGCCCGATGGTGAGCACCTGGGTCAGCCCCGGCACCTTCTCGAGCAGCCCGAGCGCGCGCTCGACGAACGCGGGCACCGGGTCGATGATCAGCGTCGTGATGCCGGCGTCTTCGAGGATGTAGGCGTGGTCGTCCAGTGACCCGAGCGGGTGCAGCGCGGTCCGCCGCGAACCCTGCACCTGCCCGGAGGCGATGACGAGCAGGACTTCGGGCCGGTTCAGCGACAGCAGCGCGACGGGGGCCCCGGTGCCGGCGCCGAGCGCTTCGAAGGCCTGGGCGTACTGGCTGACCTGTCCGGCGGTCCGGCCCCCGGTCAGCGTGGTGTCGCCGAGCACCATGACGGGCTTGTCCCGGTGGCGCTTGAGGGCGGACACGACCAGGTGTCCGAGGTGGTTCGGGTGCCGCATCGCCTGCTCGTCCATCGGTCTCCCTTCCGCGGCGCCAGACTAGAACACGTTCCAGTTTTGGGCAACACGGCTCGGGGGCGTCACGGCACCGGGGCTGCCTCGGCGCGGGCCACGGCCTCGTCGCGGTCGGGCCGCAGCAGGTAGCCCACCCGCAGCGCCCGATCCGCCGCCGCGGTGAACTTCGCGACGTACGTGGCGTGGTCCGGGTACAGCTGCCGGATCCGTGCCGGTGACAACGGTGTCGTCGTCCCGAGCAGCAGGCACGCGCCCGGCACGTTGCCGCCGCTGTTGTTGGGCGCGTACGCCGCCACCGGTGCGTCGAGGTCGGGCAGCCGGACGCCGCCGAGGGCGTTCTGGTCGCCGTCGCGCACCACGATCAGGTTGAGCAGCAGCGGGATCGGCGGCGCGATGGGCGGGGCCGCGCCGCCGCGGGCCCAGCGGTCCAGGTGCGCGAACGCCGCGTTCTCCGCGTACCGGAAGGTCATGCTGTTGACCGGCTTGTCGCACGTCGTCGGCGCGCCGTCGTTGATGGACCGGTCGCGCGCGTTGGCCGCGTTGTAGAGGTCGAGCCCGTACTGGTCGGCGTGCGCGGTGCCGGCGACTTCCCAGGTGCGCACCCGTGCGGTGTCCTGGCGGACCGAAGCCGAGGCGACGACGTCGGTTTCCGACTGCAGGACGAAGACCGGCACGTCGAGATCGGTGCGGATGCGGGCCGACAGCGGGCCGAGGACGCCGTCGCCGATCGGGGCCGCGAGCGCGGCGCGGCCGTGGACCATGATGCCGTCGTAGGCGTGGCGCACCGGCTGGATCGCGTTGGCGTAGGTGGTCAGCCGCAGCGCGGACTGCGAGTGGCCGGTGGCCAGCACGAGCGACGGCGACCGGCCGCCGAACAGCCGCGGGTCGGTCCGGACGGCCTGCGCGGCCTGGGAAAAGACGTCGTAGGAAAGCGCATCCCCGCTCAGGTCCACGGTGCCGTACCGGCCGGGGTCGAGGCTCTTGAGCTTGTCGGCTCCCGCTTTCTGGGTCGTCACGCCGACGTAGGCGTAGCCCTGCCGGGTGAAGTACTCGTACGACTGGGAGAAGTCGACGGGGATGTCGACGCCGAAGCTGACGTTGAGCCATTCGACGACGACGGTGCCGGTGAAGCGCGCGGGATCCGACGGCCGCACCACGACCATCCGCGTGGTGTACGGGTTGCCGGTGCTCGCGACCCGCGTGGCCCACCTCCCGTCGTCGGTCCACAGGCCCGTCTGGGTGAACGTGTCGGCTTGGCCGGACAGCAGGTATTCCTCCTCGATGTACCCGCGGCTGGCGAGGTCGAGGACGCCTTGGGCGCCGCTGACCGGCCAGCCCTTGCCCGCGTTCGCGGGCACGGCGGTGACGGTGGGCGCGGCGGCGTGGGCGGTTCCGGTGAGCACGAGGCCGGACAGGAGCGCGGTCAGCAGGACGAGCAGGGCTCTGCGCATGGGAATCCTTCCTGGTGGTGGCCGATGGCGGGAGGGCTCCGACTCCCGCTACCGTCCACATCGGACACAGGCGCGGCGGCCGGGCCGGCCACCGCCTTCGTCTTCTACTCGCCGGTACGGGCCAGGGCAACGAACGGTCCGTCCGGGGAGGCGGAAACAGCGGGGAAAGCTCAGGGAAGTGACAAATCGCAGGCACCGGTCACTCGGATCCGGAGAAATCCGGGAAGTCCTTCCGGCGCCGCAACCTTGCGCGGGTGTCACTCGTTGCGCGACTATTCGCGGAACGTTTCTGCACGTGCAAGCGCACGGGCGAGGGGGTGTGGTGACCGAGGTGGCGCCGGCGGTGGCCGGGACGGTGGACGGCCCGAGCGACGCGGCATTGATCGAGGCGGTACGCGGTGGGGACATCGCCGCGTTCGGCCGGTTGTACGACCGGCACCTCGGGGCCGCGCGCCGGGTGGCGGCCGCGATCGCGGCCGACGAGGCCGAGCGCGACGACCTGATCGCGGAAGGATTCACCCGCGTACTGCGGATTCTGCGCTCGGGCGAAGGTCCGGACGAGGATTTCCGGCCCTATTTGCTGACCACCATCCGGAACACGATGATCAGCTGGCGGCGGCGCGATTCGGCCGTCTCCCTCGTCGCCGAGGTGCCGGACGTCCTGCCGGGGGAGGGGAGCGACGAGCCGGTGGGCAGCCGGCTGCACGCCACCGTCGCCGCGGATGCGTTCGCGAGCCTGCCCGAACGGTGGCGAACCGTCCTGTGGCGGACCGAAATCGACGGCGATTCGCCCGCGCGGATCGCCGCCGACATCGGGATGACGCCGAACGGCGTCGCCGCGCTGGCCTACCGCGCCCGCGAGGGCCTGCGCCAGGCGTACCTGGACCAGCACGTCCCGGCCGCCCGGCGGCGGAACTGCAAGGCCGTCTCCGCGCAGCTGGCCCGGTACGTGCGCGACGGGATCGGGGACCACAAGGCCCACCGGATCACCGCCCACCTCGACCGCTGCGCGGACTGCCGCGAGCTCGCCGGCGGCCTCCGCCAGCTCAACCAGGAGCTGCCCGCGACGATCATCCCGCTCATCCTGGGCGTCCCGATCGTGTCGCAGTGGCTGTCCGCCACCGGCTCGCTCGCCTCCTCGGGCGCCGCGGCCGGTGCGAGCACGTCCGCGTTGTCGTGGGTCACGGCGGCGAAGGTCGCCGCGGCGAGCGCGGCGCTGGTCACGACGGTGACGATCGGCGCGAGCACCTCCGCCGACGTGCCGCCCGTCTCCGGGCAAGACGGCATGACCACGCAACCGGCCGGGCGGGGACCCGGCACGCGAGCCGTGGCGCCCGCCGCGTCCTCCGGTGCCCCGACGTCGGACGCGCAGCCTTCACCGGAGCCCGCTGCTCCGGCCGCCGAGACGACCGGTGAGCAGCGGCCCGGCGGGTCGACGGGGGCGGCGAACCCGACGAAGCCCGACGTGGCGGCGGACCCGGAGCGGGGAAGGCCGTCCACGCAGGCGGGCAAGCGGCAGAACGAGGACAAGACGAAGACCCCGGGGCCGAAGCCGGAGCAGACGACCGGACCGCCGGGCTGACCCGGCCTCACGCGGGGGCCGGGCCACCCGCTCAGCAGGGCTGGAGCAGCCAGCAGAGCCGGAAGTTCGCCTGGTACGTCGCCGACGTCGGCGGCGCCACGATGTTCTGCGTCCGCGCCCCGCCGTGCGCCCAGCTGGTGAAGGCGTACTTGAGGTTGAGCGGCGGCAGGTTCTGCGGGCTGTTCGCGCTGATCGAGTTGGTCGAACCGGCGATGACCGTGCGGGAGAACGGGGTCCGCTGCTGCGTCCCGCCGACCGTGAGCATCGCCTGGTTCGGGTTCGACGTGAAGTTCAGCGTGACGGTCTTCGGCTGCAGGTCGATCGTCTTGGTCCCGGTCCGGCCGGTCGAGTCCGTCGCGGTCAGCGTCAGCTGCAGGTACGACGGGTACTCGTGGTCGGGTGCGACGAACGAGCCCGACGCCACGCCCGGGAAGTCCTGGACGTTGTGGGTGTGGCAGGTGCCGTTGGCCGCGCAGTGCCGGATCGCGAGCCGCCAGGACAGCGCCGAGGGCGGCAGCTGGCCGTCCTGGGCGTCGATCGCGCGGCCGGCGAAGGGCACCGTCTGGCCGACCGACCAGGTGAGCGCGGCGTCGGGCGTGTCGATGACCGGTACCGGGTCGAGCCCGGCCGGGTTCCCGACGGTGACGCGGACGGTCGTGGTCGCCGTCGCGCCGTGCGAGTCGGTGACCCGCAGCCCCGCGTCGACCGTCGCCGCGGCGGTGTAGGTCCAGGTGGGCTGCGATGCCGTGGAGTCGTCGTACGCGCCGTCGGCGTCGAGGTCCCAGGCGTAGGACAGGGTGTCGCCGGCGTCCGGGTCGGTGGAACCGGTGCCGTCGAACTGGACGGTGAGCGGCGCGGGCCCGCTGGACGGCGTCGCCGTGGCCGCGGCGACCGGCGGTCGGTTGGTGCCGCCGGGGTAGCCGACGCGGTGGAGCTCTCCGGCGCCGAGCGCGACGTAGAAGAGGTCGCCGTCCGGGCCGGTGAGCACCTGGACCGGCACGTTGGCGCCGGTCACGAACGGCACCAGCCGGCTCGGGCTCGGCTGGCCGCCGGAGGTCTGCATCGCCCAGATGCAGCCGCGGGAGGAGTCGGCGAAGAACAGCGCGCCGGCGTACTCGGCGGGGTAGTTGCTGCCGGACTCGAAGGCGATGCCGCTGATCGACGAGCCGCCGGTCGGGCACGGGTCGCTCGCGACGACCTTGGCGTTGTGGTTGTAGGCGTAGTACGGCGCGGTCTGGCCGCCCGCGGAGTACAGCGATTCGCAGCGGTCGAGGTTCGCGCCGTCGTAGCCGGCCTGGCGGGCGGTGCCTTCGAAGCAGGGCCAGCCGAAGTTCTCGGCCACGCCGTCGCCGACGTCCGCGACGCGGTTGATCTCTTCCCAGGTGTTCCAGCCGACGTCGCCGGCCCACAGCTCGTTCGTGCCGGGCCGGAACCCGAACCGGAACTGGTTGCGGGAACCGTAGGCGATGATGCGCCGGGCGTTGGCGTCGGAGCTGCCCGCGAACGGGTTGCCGGGGAGCCCGGCGCCGGTGTCCGGGTCGATGCGCAGGAGCGTGCCGTTGAGCAGCACCGGCTGCCCGGCCGCCCGGCGCGGGGACTGCGACCGCAGCGCGCCGCCTTCCGCGGTGGGCGGCGAGAGGTTCGTGCCGGCCGGCGACG
>NZ_JAAGNB010000775.1:0-11596 GCF_010550475.1 Amycolatopsis sp. SID8362 | reverse complement strand
AGAGGTTTACAACCCGAAGGCCGTCATCCCTCACGCGGCGTCGCTGCATCAGGCTTGCGCCCATTGTGCAATATTCCCCACTGCTGCCTCCCGTAGGAGTCTGGGCCGTGTCTCAGTCCCAGTGTGGCCGGTCACCCTCTCAGGCCGGCTACCCGTCGTCGCCTTGGTAGGCCATTACCCCACCAACAAGCTGATAGGCCGCGGGTTCATCCTGCACCGCCAGAACTTTCAACAACCCTGGATGCCCAGAGTTGTGATATCCGGTATTAGACCTCGTTTCCAAGGCTTATCCCAGAGTGCAGGGCAGATTACCCACGTGTTACTCACCCGTTCGCCACTCATCCACACCCGAAGGTGCTTCAGCGTTCGACTTGCATGTGTTAAGCACGCCGCCAGCGTTCGTCCTGAGCCAGGATCAAACTCTCCAACAATGAACAGTTTAATCGAGGCAATTTCTTGCTTCTCAAAGGAAACCCCGACGAGGGGGTTTCATATATAAGCTCTACTGGCTTAGTTCACTAGCACACTGTTGAGTTCTCAAGCAACACACCCCGAGTTCACCGCGTTCCAGCGGCTCGCTCGAAGCGAGTCATTCCTAGCAGTTTTTGGTGGAACACCCACTCAATCGCGATCCGCGAGAGCTTGGTTCGTGTCCCGGCGGCCACCCGGTTTCCCTGGCGACTTGGAGAACTTTACACCCCCTCCAGGGGCCCGAAACAGGGGGGTACCTTAACCGCGTTCCCGCAGGTCAGGGCCCTGTTTCGGGCCTCGGGGGCCGGTCAGCCGCCGAGGGCGACGCCGGCGACGTTCCGCTTGCCCTTGCGGACGACGAGCCACTTGCCGTGCAGGGCGTCGCCCGGCGCCGGCTTCCACTCCTCGTCCGCGATCTTCACGTTGTTGACGTACGCGCCGCCCTCCTTGAGGGTGCGGCGCGCGGCGCCCTTGCTGTCCACCAGTCCCCCGGCCAGCAGCAGGTCGACGATCGTCGGCTCGCCCGACGGGTCGACCTTGCCGTTCGGGACCTCGGCCATCGCCGCGTCGAGGGTGCGTTCGTCCAGGTCGCCGAGCTCGCCGCGGCCGAACAGGGCCTGGCTCGCGTTGATGACCTGCCGCGTCTGCTCCTCGCCGTGCACCAGGACGGTGAACTCCTCCGCCAGCCGCTTCTGCGCGGAACGCAGGTGGGGGCGCTGTTCGGTGTCCTCGGCCAGCGCGGCGATCTCCTCCCGGTCGAGGAAGGTGAACATCCGCAGGTAGCGGATGACGTCGGCGTCGCCCACGTTGACGAAGTACTGGTACCAGGCGTACGGCGAGGTCATCTCCGGGTCGAGCCAGAGGTTCCCGCCGCCGGTGGACTTGCCGAACTTGCGGCCCTCGGCGTCGGTGACCAGCGGCGCGGTCAGCGCGTGCGCGGCCGCCCCGTCGGTCCGGCGGATCAGGTCGACCCCGCCGACGAGGTTGCCCCACTGGTCCGAGCCGCCGACCTGCAGCTTGCAGCCGTACTGGCGGTGCAGCTGCAGGTAGTCCTGCGACTGCAGGAGCAGGTAGCTGAACTCGGTGTACGACATGCCGTCGCCCTCGAGCCGCCGCTTCACCGTCTCCCGGTTGAGCATGACGTTGATCGAGAAGTGCTTCCCGACGTCGCGCAGGAACTCCAGCGCGCTCTGCTGCCCGGTCCAGTTGAGGTTGTTCTCGACGATCGCGCCGGTCGGCGAGTCGTCGAAGTCGACGAACCGCTCGAGCTGGCCGCGGATGCGCCCGGCCCACTCGGCGACGACGTCGAGGGTGTTCAGCGTGCGCTCACCGGTGTCGCGCGGGTCGCCGATCATCCCGGTCGCGCCGCCGGCCAGCACGATGGGCCGGTGCCCCGCGCGCTGGAAGCGCTTGAGCATGAGCAGCGGGACCAGGTTGCCGGCGTGCAGGCTGGGCGCGGTCGGGTCGAAGCCGCAATAGAGCGTCACGGGACCCTGGTCGAGCTCGCGCCGGAGGGCGTCGATGTCGGTGGACTGCGCGATCAGGCCGCGCCAGGACAGCTCGTCGAGGATGTGTTCGCTCACGCCTGTAGATCCTCCCGCACCAGGTCAACCGACTAACTGGCGGGTCGGACCCGGCGCTTCCCGCCCCGCCGGTAGGTCGACACGGCGGGCGAGCCGTCGACCCAGAACCGCCACGGCGTCTCCATCGCCATCGCGACGCCGACGCGGGGACCGGAGCGGATCAGCTCGTCCGGCACCCGCTCGCCCGCGTACAGCCGGACGGGCGACGCCGGATCGGTCAGGTCGACACCGTTCTGCTCGCGGTCGACGCGGAGCACCGACGTCAGGATGGCCGGGCCCTTCGCCAGTTCACCGGTCCCGCGCGCGGACGGGCGCCGCCTGCGGACAACGTCGAGGCCGGTGACGACTTCGCCCGCCCGCAGCAGCACCGCGCCCGCGACGCCGTCGTGGGAGCCGACGATGTTCGCGCAGAAGTGCATCCCGTAGACGAAGTACACGTACAGGTGACCCGCCGGACCCCACATCACGGCGTTGCGCGGGGTCCGGCCGCGGTAGCAGTGCGACGCCGGGTCGTCCTCGCCGCGGTAGGCCTCGACCTCGACCAGCCGGACGCCGACGGTGCCGTCCGGACCATCGGCTTCCAGGACCGAGCCGAGCAGCAGCCGGGCCAGGTCGACGGGATCGAGTGCCAGCTCCTCGCGCGTGAACAGCCGGTCGCTCAACACCACTCCCCTCGTCCCGGTGACCCGGCCGAGCCTAACCAGCGGGTCAGCCGAGCCACTGACGGGCCGCGGTGACCCGCTCCTCCAGCCGGGCGCGCTGCTCGGCGACGCGCTCCGGCGCCGTCCCGCCCCGGGCGTTGCGCGACTTCACCGAGCCTTCGACGGTGAGGACCGCGCGCACCTCGGGGGTGAGCGCCGGGTTGATCTTCTCGAACTCCTCGTCGGTCAGCTCGTCCAAGCCGACGCCGCGGGCCTCGGCGACGCGAACGCTTTCGCCCGCCGCTTCGTGCGCGACGCGGAACGGCACGCCTTGGCGCACCAGCCACTCCGCGATGTCGGTGGCCAGCGTGAACCCGGCGGGAGCGAGCTCGGCGAGCCGGTCGGTGTGGAAGGTCAGGGTGGCGAGCATGCCCGCGATCGCCGGGAACAGGAGCTCGAGCTGCTCGACCGAGTCGAACACCGGCTCCTTGTCCTCCTGCAGGTCGCGGTTGTAGGCCAGCGGCTGCGCCTTCAGCGTGGCGAGCAGGCCGGTGAGGTTGCCGATCAGCCGGCCCGCCTTGCCGCGGGTCAGCTCGGCGACGTCCGGGTTCTTCTTCTGCGGCATGATCGAGCTGCCGGTGGCCCAGGCGTCGTCCAGCGTGACGTAGCCGAACTCGGCGGTGTTCCAGATGATCACCTCTTCGGCGATCCGGGAGAGATTGACCGAGAGCATGGCGACGGCGAAGGCGAATTCGGCGACGAAGTCACGCGAAGCGGTGCCGTCGATCGAGTTCTCGACGCTGGTCGTGAAGCCCAGCTCCTCGGCGACGGCCTCCGGGTCGAGCCCCAGCGACGAGCCGGCGAGCGCACCCGAGCCGTACGGCGACTCGGCGGTGCGGGCGTCCCAGTCCTGCAGCCGCGAGACGTCACGGAGCAGGGCCTGGCCGTGAGCCATCAGGTGGTGCGCGAGCAGCACCGGCTGGGCGTGCTGCAGGTGCGTGCGGCCGGGCAGGATCGCGTCCGGGTGCCGCTTCGCCTGCGAAACCAGCGCGTCGACGACTTCCAGGGTGCCGGCGACGACCCGGCGAGCGGCGTCGCGCAGCCACATCCGGAACAGCGTCGCCACCTGGTCGTTGCGCGACCGGCCGGCGCGCAGCTTGCCGCCGAGCTCGGTGCCGGCCCGCTCGAGCAGGCCGCGTTCGAGGGCCGTGTGCACGTCCTCGTCCGCGATCGTCGGGGTGAACTCCCCCGACGCGACGTCCTTGGCCAGCGCGTCCAGCGCGGTCAGCATGCCCGTCAGCTCGTCGTCGGTGAGCAGGCCCGCCTTGCGCAGCACGCGGGCGTGCGCGCGGGAGCCGGCGATGTCGTAGGGCGCCAGCCGCCAGTCGAAGTGCGTCGACGCGCTCAGCGCGGCCATGGCCTCCGCCGGACCGCTGGCGAACCGGCCGCCCCACAGCTGCACCGGCTGCTCGTTCCCGCTCACTGTTCTCGCTTCTCCTCGGTTTTCAGGTGGTCAGGCGACCGTGATCCGGCCGTCGTACAGGACCAGGCGGACACTGGCACATCCGCGGCCGGTCCGCCGTTCGAGTGCGGCGCACGCTTCGCCGCGCCCGATTCTCTGCGCTTCGCCGCGCGCGCTCAGCATCCGGCGGGCTTCGGCGACGGAGACGGTCTCGCCGTCGATCGCCACCGGGATCCCGTGGTCGAAGGTGATCACGACCTCGTCCGGCGCGAGGAACTCGCCCTCGGCCGGGAAGATGTCGGCGAGCGCGATCATGACGGTCCTTCGTCCGCCGATCGCTGGGCGAGAGCGGCGAAGCGCTCCGCGAGTTCCTTGCCCGTCAGGGGTTCCCGGGCGATCACCGCGACGGTGTCGTCCCCGGCGATCGAGCCGACGACCTCCTCCAGAGCCGCCCGGTCGATCGCGCTGGCGAGGAACTGCGCCGCACCCGGCGGGGTCCGCAGCACCATCAAGTTGCCCGAGGAGTCGGCCGAGACCATCAGCTCGGCCAGCAGCCGGGAGAGCCGCGACGTTCCGCCCTGCACCCCGCGAACCGGGCTGCCGTCCTCGGGGATCACGTAGACCGGCGCCCCCGAGTCCGGGCCGCGCAGCTTGACCGCGCCGAGCTCGTCGAGATCGCGCGACAGCGTCGCCTGTGTCACCTCGATGCCTTCCGCGGCCAGCAGCTTGGCCAGCTCGGTCTGGCTGCGAATGGTCATGGTCGACACCAGTTCGGTGATCCGTGCCTGCCGCCCCACCCGGCTGCTCGTCATCGCCGGCTCTCTTCGAAGAGCCAGACCAGCAGGGCCTTCTGGGCGTGCAGGCGGTTCTCGGCCTCGTCCCACACCGCGCTGGCCGGGCCGTCGATCACCTCGTCGGTGATCTCCCAGCCGCGGTGCGCGGGCAGGCAGTGCAGCACGATCGCGTCGTCCGCCGCCTTCTTGAGCAGCTCGGCGTTGACCTGGAGCGCGCGGAACGGGCCGACCCGGTCGAGGCCGTCGTTCTCCTGCCCCATCGACGTCCACGTGTCGGTGACGAGCACGTCCGCGCCGCCGACCGCCTCGTACGGGTCGGTGAAGACGGTGGCCGTGCCGCCGGTCTCCTCGCCCCGCTTCTTGGCGTCGAGCATGACCTGCTGGTCGGGCTGGAACCCGAGCGGCGACACCACCCGGACGTGCATCCCGGCGGTGACCCCGGCCAGCAGCAGCGAGTGCGCCATGTTGTTGGCGCCGTCACCGAGGTAGACCAGCGTCAGCCCGGCGAGCTTCCCCTTGCGCTCCCGGATGGTCATCAGGTCGGTGAGCGCCTGGCACGGGTGGAACTCGTCGGTGAGCGCGTTGACCACCGGGATCGACGCCGCCGACGCCATCGCCTCGATGCGCTTCTGGGCGAAGGTCCGCCACACGATCCCGTCCACGTACCGGGACAGCACGCGCGAGGTGTCTTCGATGGTCTCCTCGCGGCCGAGCTGCATCGAGCGGCCGTCGACGATCACCGGGTGCCCGCCGAGCTGGCTGATGCCGACCTCGAACGAGAACCGGGTGCGCGTCGAGTTCTTCTCGAAGATCGCCGTGATCGACTTGCCCGCCAGGGTCTTGTTCCCCAGCGGGTCGGCCTTGAGCGCGTCGGCGAGGTCGAGGATGGCCTTCTGTTCGGCGGGACTGACGTCGTCGTCGCGGAGGAAGTGGCGGAGCATCAGTCGGAGTCCTTCGTGGTGGAGTCGAGCGCGTTCGGGAGTGCGGCGAGGAAGCCTTCGACCTGCTCGCCGTCGAGCACGAGCGGCGGCGCGAGCCGGATGGTCTCCGGGGCGATCGGGTTGACGAGGTAGCCAGCGTCCTGGACGGCCTTCGCGACCGCAGCCGAGACGGGCTGCTTCAGCGCGATGCCGAGCAGCAGGCCGGCCCCGCGCACCCCGGCGACCAGCGGGTGGCCCAGCGCCTCGACGCCGGCCGCGATGTCCTTGCCCAGTGCGGAGACGTGGTCGAGGAGGCCGTCCGCGGCGATGGTCTTCAGCACGGCCAGGCCGGCGGCGCAGCACACCGGGTTGCCACCGAAGGTCGTGCCGTGGTGGCCCGGCTTGAGCAGCTCGCCCGCCGCGCCGACGCCGATGACCGCGCCCAGCGGCAGCCCGCCGCCGAGCCCCTTGGCCAGGGTGATCACGTCCGGGACGATGCCGGCCTGCTGGTAGCCGAACCAGGTGCCGAGCCTGCCGATGCCGGTCTGCACCTCGTCGAGCACCAGCAGCGTGCCGGTGGCCTTGGTGATCTCACGGGCGGCCTGCAGGTAGCCGTCGGGCGCCGGGAACACCCCGGCCTCGCCCAGCACCGGCTCCAGGAAGACGGCCGCGGTGTCGGTGTCCACCGCCGCCTTGAGCGCCGCGACGTCCCCGTACGGGACGTGCTCCACCCCCGGCACCAGCGGCTTGAACGGGTCGCGCTTGCCGGGCTGGCCGGTGAGCGTCAGCGCGCCCATGGTCCGCCCGTGGAACGCGCCTTCGGCCGCGATGACCTTCGTGCGCCCGGTCAGCCGGCTGATCTTCAACGCGGCTTCGTTGGCCTCGGCGCCGGAGTTGACGAACAGCACCCGGCCGTTGCCGGCGAGGCCGGCGACGTCGAGCAGTGCCTCGGCGAGTTCGACGGCGACCGGGTTGACGTACAGGTTCGAGGTGTGGCCGAGCTGCTTGATCTGGGTGGTGACGGCTTCGACGACCGCCGGGTGGGCGTGGCCCAGCGCGTTGACGGCGATGCCGCCGAGCAGGTCGACGTACGCCTTGCCGTCGGCGTCCCACACCTTCGCGCCTTCACCGCGCACGAGCGTCAGCGCCGGGGTGCCGTAGTTGTCCATCAGGGCGGACTGCCAGTGCTGCTGGCCGTCCACATTGGACTTGAGGTCGGTCACGGGAGCTCCGTTTCGGGGAAGACCATGGTGCCGATGCCGCGGGAGGTGAAGACCTCGAGCAGCACCGAATGGGCGAGGCGGCCGTCGATCACGTGCGCCCGGCGCACGCCGCCGCGGATGGCGCGCACGCACGCCTCCATCTTCGGGATCATGCCGCTGGCCAGGCCGGGCAGCATGGTCTCGAGGCGGTCGACGCGGATGCGGTCGATCAGCGACGACCGGTCGGGCCAGTTCGCGTACAGGCCTTCGACGTCGGTGAGCACGACGAGCTTTTCGGCGCCCAGCGCGGCCGCGAGCGCGCCCGCGGCCGTGTCGGCGTTGACGTTGTGCACCACGCCGTCGACGTCCGGGGCGACGGTCGAGACGACCGGGATGCGCCCGGCGTTGACGATGTCGAGGACCGCGTCCGGGTTGACCTCGGCGACCTCGCCGACCAGCCCGATGTCGACCTGCTCACCGTCCACAGTGGCCTGCTTGCGCTCGGCGGTGAACAGCCGCGCGTCTTCGCCGGAGATGCCGACCGCGTACGGCCCGTGCGCGTTGATCAGCCCGACGAGCTCGCGGCTGACCTGGCCGGTGAGCACCATCCGGACGATGTCCATCGTTTCCGGGGTGGTGACCCGGAGGCCGCCCTTGAACTCGCCTTCGACGCCGAGCCTGGTGAGCATCGCCGTGATCTGCGGGCCGCCGCCGTGGACGACGACCGGGCGCAGGCCGGCCAGCCGCAGGAACACCATGTCCTCGGCGAAGGCCGCCTTCAGCTGGTCGTCGATCATGGCGTTGCCGCCGTACTTCACCACCACGGTGGCGCCGTGGAAGCGCTGCAGCCAGGGCAGCGCTTCGATCAGGACCCCGGCCTTCTCGGCCGCCGTCGCGAGTCTTTCGTCCGCGGAAATCAGAGCCTCCTGGTTCATGAGGAGTACGCGCTGTTCTCTTCGACGTAACCGTGGGAAAGATCCGTGGTGTAGACGGTGGCCGCTTCGGTGCCGACCCCGAGGTCGACGACGATTTCGATCGCGCGCGCGGTGAGGTCCGCCGCGGTCCGGTCGGCGGCAGGCATGCCCTGGGCGAACAGGGTGACGCCGTTGATCGTGATCGACACCGTCTCCGGGTCGATCCGGGCCGGGACCCGGCCGAGCGCCATGGCGATCCGGCCCCAGTTGGGGTCGGAGCCGAACAGCGCGGTCTTGACCAGGTTGTCCTCGGCGATCGTGCGGGCGACCGCGATCGCGTCGGTCTCGGAGTCGGCGCCCTGGACGGTGATGTTGACGTCCTTCGTGGCGCCTTCGGAATCCGCGCGCAGCTGCAGCACGAGGTCGAGGCTGACCTTGGTGAGCAGCTCGGTGAGTTCCAGTTCGGTGGGCTCGACGCCGCTCGCGCCGGAGGCCAGGACCAGCACGGTGTCGTTGGTGGACGTGCCGCCGTCGACGTCGAGCCGGTCGAAGGTCACGCGGGTCGCCGCGCGCAGCGCCCGGTCGAGGGTTTCCTTGTCCACCACGGCGTCGGTGGTCAGGACCGAGAGCATCGTGGCGAGGTTCGGCGCGAGCATGCCCGCGCCCTTGGCGAAGCCGCCGACGCTCCAGCCGCCGTCGTGCTTCGCGAAGGCCTGCTTCGGTTTCGTGTCGGTGGTCATGACGCCGGTAGCGGCGTTCAGGCTCGCTTCGGCACTCGCGTCGAGCGCTTTGAAAGCGGTGTCCACGCCGGACAGGACCGCGTCCATCGGCAGCCGCTCGCCGATCAGGCCGGTGGAGCAGACCGCGACCTCGATCGCGCCCGCCTGCAGGACTTCGGCGACCTTTTCGGCGGTGGCGTGGGTGTCCTGGAAGCCGCCGGGCCCGGTGGCCGCGTTGGCTCCGCCCGAGTTGAGGACGACCGCCTTGAGCCGTTGCTGCTTGAGCACCTCCCGCGACCACAGCACCGGCGCGGCCTTGATGACGTTGCGGGTGAACACGCCGGCCGCGACGTCCAGCGGGCCGTCGTTGACGACCAGCGTGAGGTCGAGCGCGCCGGACGCCTTGATCCCGGCGGCGACGCCGGCGGCGCGGAAGCCCTGGGGGCCGGTGACGGTCACGGTGCCACTCCTACGGTGGGAAGCCCGGTGGTTTCCGGGAGGCCGAGGGCCAGGTTCATCGACTGGACGGCACCGCCGGCGGTGCCCTTGGTCAGGTTGTCGATCGCGGCGACGACGACCAGGCGCCCGGCGCCGGTGTCGACCGCGACCTGCAGCTGGACGTTGTTGGAGCCCAGCGTCGACGCGGTCGCCGGCCAGGCGCCGGCGGGCAGCAGCTGGACGAACGGCTCCGCGTCGTAGGCCTTTTCGTAGGCCTCGCGGACCGCGGCTTCGTCGACGTCGCCCTTCAGCGGAGCGCTCGCCGTGGTGAGGATGCCGCGGGGCATCGGCGCGAGGACCGGGGTGAAGGACACGGTGACCCGCTCCCCCGCGACGGCCGAGAGGTTCTGCGCGAACTCCGGGGTGTGGCGGTGGGCACCGCCGACGCCGTACGCGCTCGCCGAGCCCATCACCTCGGAGCCGAGCAGGTTCGACTTGAGGCTCTTGCCCGCGCCGGAGGTGCCGGTGACCGCCACGACGGTGACGTCCGGCTCGATCAGCCCGGCGGTGAACGCGGGCGCGAGGGCCAGCGACCCGCCGGTCGGGAAGCAGCCGGGCACGGCAACGCGCTTGGTGCCGGTGAGCCGCTCTCGTGCGCCGGGCAGTTCCGGCAGGCCGTACGGCCACTGGCCGGCGTGCTCGCCGCCGTACCAGCGCTGCCAGTCGGCCGGGTCGGCCAGGCGGTGGTCGGCACCGAGGTCGACGACCAGGACGTCCGGGCCGAGCTGCGCCGCGATCTCGGCGGAGTGCCCGTGGGGCAGCGCCAGGAAGACGACGTCGTGCCCGGCGAGGGTTTCCGGCGTCGTTTCGACGAGGACACGGTCGGCGAGCGGGACGAGGTGGGGCTGGTGGACGCCGAGTCTGGTGCCCGCGCTGCTGGCGGCCGTGAGCGCGCCGATCTCGGCCTCGGGATGGGTCAGCAGCAGGCGCAGCAGTTCGCCGCCCGCGTACCCGCTGGCTCCGGCCACCGCGATGTTCACCGTCATACGCATGATTATGCACGCCCTTGCAAGGCTAAACAAACAGGTTTACCGGGAAGTGGTGCCCGCCACCTTGGGATGCTGAGCGCATGACGGACACCCCGGCCCGGCTGCTCGGCCTCCTCTCGCTGCTCCAGACGCCCAGGGAGTGGCCGGGCAGCGAACTCGCCGACCGGCTCGGGGTCAGCCCGCGCACCATCCGCCGCGACATCGACCGGCTGCGCGAACTGGGCTACCCGGTCGAGGCCAGCCGCGGCGTCGCGGGCGGGTACCGGCTGGTCGCGGGCACCGCGATGCCGCCGCTCGTGCTCGACGACGACGAAGCCGTCGCGATCGCCGTGGGACTGCGGACCGCCGCGGGGCAGTCCGTTTCCGGGATCGAGGAAGCATCGGTGCGGGCACTGGCGAAGCTGGAGCAGGTGCTGCCCGCGCGGTTGCGCCGCCGGGTGGGCACGATCGGCACGGCGACGGTCGCCGTGGCGGCCACCGGGCCCGTCGTCGACCCCGCGCAGCTGACGGTGTTCGCCGGCGCGATCACCAACCACGAGACGGTCCGCTTCCGCTACCGGGCGAACGACGGGGCGGAGACCCGGCGCCGGGCCGAGCCGCTCCGGCTGGTCGCCGCGGGGCGCCGGTGGTACCTGGTGGCCTACGACCTCGACCGGGCGGACTGGCGAGTCTTCCGCGCCGACCGCGTCCGCGACGCCCAGGCGACCGGCGGCCGGGCGGTCCCCCGGCAGCCGCCCGCGACGGACCTCGCGGCTTACGTCCTCGACCGGCTCTACGACCTCGCGCCGACGTACCGCGCGGTGGCGGTGCTGGGCGAACCGGCGACACAGATCGCGGGCCGGCTCGGGGTGGCGGCCGGCGAGCTGACCGACCTCGGGGACGGCCGGTGCCGGTGGCGGAGTCACGCGGACACCCTGGACTGGCTCGCGTTCCGGCTGCTGGGGCTGGGGTGTGCGTTCACGGTCGAGGAGCCGGTGGAACTCGCCGAGCGGTTGAAGGTGCTGGCTGCGCGCGCCAATGCGGCGGCGGGTGTGCCGGTGGACTGAGCGGGACGGCGCCGACCGACCACGGTGGGCGGGAGGTCGCGCTCGCATTGGTGCCGGCCAGGCGCGGACGGCGACGACCGTCGGGTCTCCTTCGGCCCGCTCCGGCAGAGGCCGCGCTCGCGCGACCGGGCCACGACCGATGGACCTCTTTCGGTCCGGTCCAGCACTGGAGGCCACCCTGGTGCCGGTTCGGCGCGGACGGCCGGAGCCAACGGATTCGCTCGCTCCCGTACCGCTCGGGTCCAAGCGTCAGCCAGGCCTCTCGTGGCGCGTTCTGGGACCGCCGCAGCGGTCCGTGTGCTCGTCGATGGTCTGCTCACTGGATTTCCTCCCCCTTATCGGGGCGGTGGGCCGGTC
>NZ_JAAGNB010000736.1:0-22450 GCF_010550475.1 Amycolatopsis sp. SID8362 | reverse complement strand
CGGTGGAGGTCCGCGCGGCCGACGTCGCCGCGGTGGCCAAGGTCGCCGCGCCCCGAGCCGGCGGCGCCGACCCGGCGGCCTACCCCGACCGCATCCCCGGCAAGGCGCCGATCACCGGCGGGTCGGTCGCGCTGTGCGTTCAGGGCAGCCGGTTGCTCGTTTCGGCCGAATTCCCGCTTTCCCCTGGTGCCAAGGCAATCCAGGTCGCCACCCGGACCGAAGCAAGGGTGGCGGACGAGGTGTTCGTCCCTCCGTCGGGGGGAGCCGTCGTCGTCGAAGCCGGCTCGGCCACCACCTACCTGGTGACCGACACGGGCCGGAAGTACCCGGTGGTGAGCGCGCAGGCGCTGTCCTCGCTCGGCTACGGAGGAGTGGCCAAGCCGCCGGTCGCAGGTAGTTTGCTGGCATTGGTGCCGACGGGCCCCGCGCTGGACCCGGCCTCGGCCGGGCGGCCGGCTCCGTCGGGTGGAACGGGGTGAAAGTCGTGCAGATGACAGAAGAGCGTTCGGCAGGCGAAGTGGACCAGGGGCGGGTCCGCGTCGCGGTCATCGAAGACCATCCGCTCTACCGCGTCTCCGTCGAGCGCGTGCTGGCCGAGGCCGACTTCGTCGAGCTCGGCGCGGTGGTCGATTCGGTGGCGCGGTTCCACGTGCACCGGCAGCCGCCGGGCAGCGTGGTCCTGCTCGACCTCGGGCTCCCCGGGGTGGCCGGCGCCGCGGCGGTGCTGGAGGTTTGCGAACTGGGGCACCACGTGCTCGTGGTTTCCGCGCAGGCGGAGCCGGAAGTGGTGCTGGGGGCGATCGCGGCGGGGGCGCGCGGCTTCCTGTCGAAGGACGTCGACGCCGACGAGCTGCTGATCGCGATCAAGACGGTCGCCGGCGGCGGCGCGTACGTCTCGGCCGTCGTCGCCGGGATGATCATGAAGGACAACGCGGACCGCCCGGCCGTCTCGGCGGACGTCGAGCTGTCGCCGCGCGAGGAGCAGGTGCTGCGGCTGGTGGCGGCGGGGGAGCGGGACGTCGACATCGCGCTGATCCTCGGGATCGGCGTCCGGACCGTGCGGGGCTACCTCGACCGGATCCGCGACAAGACGGGCGAACGGCGGCGGCCGGGGCTGGTCAAGGAGGCCATCCGGCGCGGCCTGATCGGCGGCGCGGGCCCCCGGCGCGGCGGCCGCAAATGAGCGAACCGGACGAGACCCCGGCCCCGGCCGCGCGGCGGATCCCCGTGGGCGTGATCGAGGACCACCCGCTCTACCGGTACGCGCTGACCCGCGTGCTCACCGAGGCACCGGACATCGAGCTCGGCGCGGTCGCCGATTCGGTGGCCCGGTTCGCGGTCCAGGACCAGCCGGCGGGCAGCGTCGTCGTCCTCGACCTCAAGCTGCGCGGGGTCCAGGACGCGGCCGCGGTCCTGGAAGTGGGGCAGATGGGGCACAAGGTGCTGGTGGTGTCCGCGCACGCGGAACAGCCCGAGGTGCTCGGCGCGATGCAGGCGGGCGCGAAGGGTTTCCTGTCCAAGGACGTCGACGGCGACGAGCTGCTGCGCGCGATCCGCACCATCGCCGACGACAACGCGTACGTGTCGCCGACCCTGGCGGGGATGATCATCCAGGACAGCGAAGAGCGGCACGCGGGGCCGAAGATCGTGCTGTCGGAACGGGAAAAGCAGGTGCTCCGGCTGGTGGCGGCCGGGGAGCGGGACGTCGACGTCGCCGAGATCCTGAACATCAGCGTCCGGACGGTCCGGTCCTACCTGGACCGCATCCGCGACAAGACCGGCGAACGGCGCCGCGCGGGCTTCGTCCGGGTCGCCATCCGCGAAGGCCTGCTCCGCTAGCGTCACTTTCGTGGGGAAAGATGCGTCCGAGGGGGCCTCTGACGCATCTTTCCTAGAGAAAGCTCGGCTTTGCGGTTCAAAGCCGGCGGTTGGCGAGGGCGCCGGTAGCCGTGCGGGCCTTGGCCGACACGGCGGGGTCGATGTCCACCAGCAGCGTCTCGGGCGCGGCCCCGGCCTGGGCGACGACCCGGCCGAAACCGTCCGACACCGTCGAATACCCGATCCCCGTCGGCGCCTTCGGGTTGACCGTGACGCCGGTCGCCGCGGGGTCGGCCTGGCCGCAGCTGAGCACCCAGCAGCCGGAGTCCAGGGCCCGCGCCCGCACCAGCACCTCCCACTGCTCGCGCTTGCCCTCGCCGGCGCCCCACGACGCCGGCAGCAGCACGACGTCGGCGCCGTCGTCGGCCAGCGCGCGGAACAGCTCCGGGAAGCGCACGTCGTAGCAGGTCGCGACGCCGTAGACGACGCCGTCCAGCTCGAAGGTGGTCACCGCGGAACCGGGCGCCACGGTGTCGGACTCGGCGAACCCGAACGCGTCGTAGAGGTGGATCTTGTCGTAGCCGCGGTGGTGCCCGCCGCCGGTGATCAGCAGCGTGTTGCGGACCCGGCCGCCGTCCGCCGGGGTGAACATCCCGGCGACGACCACGACCCCGTACTCGGCGGCGACGGCGGCCACCGCCGAGGCCCACGGCCCGTCGAGCGCCTCGGCGACCGGCTCCAGCGGACGGCCGAAGCGCGCCATAGTCGCTTCGGGGAAGACGACGATCCGCGCGCCGCCCGCCACCGCGGCCTCGACGCCGGAGCGAACGAGCTTCAGGTTCGCCTCCGGATCGTCACCCGAGTTGACCTGGCACAACGCGATTCGCGCCACCGCTGCCTCCTGCATGCTGGGATCCGCCGTCACCGGGGAGTATCGCCGACGAGTGCTCCAGTGTGACCTCGTACCCTGGAGGGCATGTTGAACCGCACCGACCTGCGCGGGCAGGTCCCGACCGCCGCCGAACTGCGCGCGACGCTCCCACGCGCCGAATACGACGTGGACGCCGCGCTGCATCACGTGCGCCCGGTGGTCGAGGCGGTCCGTGACCGCGGTGTCGAAGCCGTCCTCGAGTACACCGAGAAGTTCGACAAGGTGCGGCCCACCGCCGTGCGGGTGCCGCGGGCCAGGCTCACCGAGGCACTGGCGCAGCTGGACCCGGCCGTGCGCGCCGCGCTGGAGGAGTCCATCAGCCGTGCCCGGAAGGTGCACGCCGAGCAGCGCCGGACCGACGTCACGACCACCGTCGTCGAGGGCGGCACGGTCACCGAGAAGTGGGTGCCGGTCGAGCGCGTCGGGCTGTACGCCCCGGGCGGCCTCGCGGTGTACCCCTCGACCGTGGTGATGAACGTCGTGCCGGCGCAGATCGCCGGCGTCGGCTCCCTAGTCGTGTGCTCGCCGCCGCAGGCCGCGTTCGGCGGGCTGCCGCACCCGACCATCCTCGCCGCGGCCGAGCTGCTCGGCGTCGACGAGGTGTGGGCGGCGGGCGGCGCGCAGGCCGTCGCGCTGCTGGCGTACGGCGGCACGGACACCGACGGCGCCGAGCTCACCCCCGTCGACATCGTGACCGGGCCGGGCAACATCTACCTGACCGCGGCGAAGCGGCTGCTGCGTGGCCTGATCGGGATCGACTCCGAAGCCGGCCCGACCGAGATCGCCATCCTCGCCGACGAGACGGCGGACCCGGTGCACGTCGCCGCCGACCTGATCAGCCAGGCCGAGCACGACCCCCTCGCCGCGAGCGTCCTGGTGACGACGTCGGTGGAGCTGGCGGACGCGGTCGACAAGGACCTCGCCAGCCGCGTCGCCGCGACGAAGCACAGCGAGCGGGTCGCCGAAGCCTTGGGCGGCAAGCAGTCCGGCATCATCCTGGTGTCCACAGTGGACGACGGGCTGCGCGTCGTCGACGCCTACGCCGCCGAGCACCTGGAGATCCAGACGGCGAACGCGCGTGAGGTCGCGGCCCGGGTCCGCAACGCGGGCGCGATCTTCGTCGGCGCGTACGCCCCGGTGTCGCTCGGCGACTACTGCGCCGGGTCCAACCACGTGCTGCCCACCGGCGGGTTCGCCCGCCACTCCTCGGGCCTGTCGGTGCAGAGCTTCCTCAAGGGCATCCACGTCGTGGATTACTCCGAGGCCGCGCTGCGCGAGGTCGCCGGCCGCGTCGTCGCGCTGGCCGACGCCGAGGACCTCCCCGCGCACGGCGAGGCCGTCACCGCGCGGTTCGGGGGTTCGGTCCGATGACGATCGGCGAAGAGATCACCCTGGCCGCGCTGCCGCTGCGCGAGGACCTGCGCGGCAAGTCTCCGTACGGCGCGCCCCAGCTGGACGTCCCGGTCCGGCTCAACACCAACGAAAACCCGTACCCGCCGCCGCCCGAGCTGGTCGCGGATGTCGCGGAGGCGGTCCGCGCGGAGGCCGCCGAGCTGCACCGCTACCCGGACCGCGACGCCGTGGCGCTGCGCCAGGACCTGGCCGACTACCTGAGCGTGTCGACGCGGGTCGTGCTGTCGGAGGCGAACGTCTGGGCCGCCAACGGGTCCAACGAGGTGCTGCAGCAGATCCTGCAGGCGTTCGGCGGTCCCGGGCGCAGCGCGCTCGGCTTCGAGCCGTCGTACTCGATGCACCCGATCATCGCGTCGGGCACCCGCACCGAGTGGCTGCCGGCGCCGCGCCGCGCCGACTTCACGCTGGACACGGCGGCGGCCGCGCGGCTCATCCGCGAGCGGCAGCCGGACATCGTGTTCGTCACCAGCCCGAACAACCCGACCGGCGGCTCGATCCCGCTGGGCGAGCTGCGCGTGGTGATCGAGGCGGCGACCGGGATCGTGGTGGTCGACGAGGCGTACGCGGAGTTCTCGTCGCAGGCGAGCGCGGTGGAGCTGCTGGCCGACTACCCGGCCCAGCTCATCGTGTCGCGCACGATGAGCAAGGCGTTCGCCTTCGCCGGCGGGCGCCTCGGCTACCTGGCCGCCGCCCCCGCCGTCGTCGACGCGCTGCAGCTGGTGCGCCTGCCGTACCACCTTTCGCGGCTGACGCAGGCGGCCGCGCGCGCGGCGCTGCGGCACGCCGACGCCACTTTGGACAGTGTGCACAAACTGGCCGCGGAACGCGACCGCGTCGTCGAAGCGTTGGCGGGCCTGGGTTTCGACCCGGTCCCGAGCGACGCGAACTTCGTCCTCTTCGGACGGTTCCCCGACCCGGCCGCCGCCTGGCGGGCCTACCTGGACGCCGGCGTGCTGATCCGCGATCCCGGCATCGAGGGGCACCTGCGCGTGAGCATCGGCACCCCGGAAGAGAACGACGCCTTCCTCGAGGCGAGTAAGGAAGTTTCCCGATGACGCGCATCGGCAAGGTCGAGCGGACCACCAAGGAGTCCTCGATCTTCGTGCAGCTGGACCTCGACGGCACGGGCGAGGTCGACATCTCGACCGGCGTGCCGTTCTACGACCACATGCTGACGGCGTTCGGCGTCCACGGCTCCCTGGACCTCAAGGTCGAGGCGACCGGCGACGTCCACATCGACGCCCACCACACGGTGGAGGACACGGCGATCGTCCTCGGCCAGGCGATCCGCCAGGCCCTGGGCGACAAGAGCGGCATCCGCCGCTTCGGCGACGCCTGGATCCCGATGGACGAAACCCTGGCCCACGCGGCGATCGACGTGTCGGGCCGGCCGTACTGCGTGCACGTGGGCGAGCCCGAGCAGTTCAACACCTTCACGATCGGCGGCAACTACCCGTTCGTGCTGACGCGGCACGTCTTCGACTCGCTGGCGTTCCACGCGCAGATCGCGTTGCACGTGCGGGTGATCCACGGCCGCGACCCGCACCACATCGCGGAGGCGGAGTACAAGGCGGTCGCGCGTGCGTTGCGCGCGGCGACGGAGCCGGACCCGCGCGCGGGCGGCATCCCCTCCACGAAGGGTGTTCTGTGAGCAACAGTGTCATCGGCGTCCTGCTGCTCGCCCTCGCCGGCTTCCTGGTGGGCGGGGTCTATTCGACGTGGAAGACGGCGAAGTTCATGGCGGTCGTCCTGGGCGTCGCGGCCCTGCTCGCCATCGGCGGCGCGATCTTCTGGCTCGTGAGCTGACCCCCGCCCGTTGGCGGTTTCCAGGGGTCGTTGCGACACCCTGAGTGGTCAGGAGTCGCAACGCATGACCACACGTAACCGGGACCGGATCCCGGAAGGGATGAGCCGGGATCCGTCCCGGCGCGGCACGCCCCGCACCGCTGACCGTGCCCTCTACTTGCGTTGGTGGATCAGGTTGTGGCAGCCGGGAAGCAGCACGTCATGACATTGGGCTGGGACAGTCCGGCCGAACACATGACAGGCTTGCTCACCACCACGACCTAGCAGCGGCGCCGCAACGACCGCCAGCCCCCGCCCTCCCTGGGGGGCATCCCACGTCCAGTCTATCGGCGGCGGCCGACAACTCCCGCGGCCGGAGCCTGGTTGTCCACAACCCCGCGGGGTTGTGGACAACCAGGCTCAGCGGCTCGCGCCGACCAGTTCCCGCTCTTCCGGCTCGTCCAGATGCTTTGTGAGCTTCTCGCCCTCGACGTCGACGTCCGGCAGGATGCGGTCGAGCCACTTCGGCAGCCACCACGCGCCGCGGCCGAGCAGTGACATCACCGCCGGGACCAGGGTCATCCGGACCACGAACGCGTCCACCAGGACGCCGAACGCCAGCGCGAAGCCGATCGACTGGATCAGCGACGACTCGGCCAGGACGAAGCCGGCGAACACGCTGATCATGATCAGCGCCGCCGCGACGACCACGCGCGCGCCGTGGCGGAAGCCGGTCACCATGGCCTCCTGCGGCTCCGCGCCGTGGACGTGCTCCTCGCGCATCCGCGTCACCAGGAACACCTGGTAGTCCATCGCGAGCCCGAACAGGACGCCGATCAGCAGGATCGGCAGCATGCTCATGATCGGCCCGGTCGACTCGACGCCGAGCAGGTCGGTCAGCCAGCCCCACTGGAACACCGCGACCACCGCGCCGAACGTCGCCGCGACCGAGCCGAGGAAGCCGATCGTCGCCTTCAGCGGCACCACGACCGAGCGGAACACCAGCATCAGCAGCACGAACGCCAGCCCGACGATCAGCGCGAGGTAGGGCAGCATCGCGTCCGACAGCTTCTCCGAGACGTCGATGTTCGCCGCGGTCTGGCCGGTGACGGCGAGCTTCGCACCGGTCGCGTTCTCCAGCGCGCCCGACTCGGCGCGGATCGCGGCCACCAGGTCCTCGGTCTGCGTGCTGCTCGGGCCGCTCTTCGGGATCACCGTCAGCAGCGCGGTGTCCCCGGTCTGGTTGACACGCGGCGGCGTCACGGCGGCGACGTCGGGCAGCTTCTGGATGTCGGCGGCGGCCTGGCCGAGCGCGGCCTGGCGGTTGGTGCTGGCACCGGTGTCGACGACGACCAGCAGCGGGCCGTTGGAGCCCTCGCCGAAGCTGCGGCTCGCGATGTCGTACGCCTTCTTCTGCGTCGATTCCGGCGCGGCGGTGCTGTCGTTGGGCAGGCCGAGCTGCATGCTCAGGGCGGGCAGCGCGACGACGGCCATGCCGGCCAGCGCGACGAGCAGCACCGGGATCCGGTGCCGGGCCACGAACCGCGCCCAGCGCTCGCCGTGCGTCGGTTCGACCGGCTTGCGGCGCAGCCGGATGCGGCTGCCGGCGACGCGGGCGCCGGCGAACCCGAGCACCGCGGGCAGCAGCGTCAGCGCGATCAGCACGGAGACCGCGACGGTCACCGCGGCGGCGACGCCCATCTGGCCGAGGAACGGGATGCCGACGACGGTCAGGCCGGCCAGCGCGATGATGACGGTGAGCCCGGCGAACACGACGGCCGAGCCGGCGGTGCCGACCGCGCGTCCGGCGGCTTCTTCGGGATCTCGGCCGAGGCTCAGCTCGTGCCGGTAGCGCGAAACGATGAACAGCGCGTAGTCGATGCCGACGGCCAGGCCGATCATCAGCGCGAGGATCGGTGTGTTCGAGTTCAGCTCGAGGAAGCCCGACGCGAGGAAGATGCCGCCCATCCCGGTGCCGACGCCGATCAGCGCGGTGAGCAGCGGGATGCCGGCCGCGACCAGCGAGCCGAACGTGATGATCAGCACGACGGCGGCGACCGCGACGCCCAGGCCTTCGGTGGCGCCGGTCTCGGGGATGCCCTGCACGGCGTCACCGCCGAACTCGACGGTGAACCCGGCGGCCCGTGCCACGTCCGCGGGGGCTTGCAGCGCCTGGCGGTCCTCTTCGGTCAGCTCGTACGCCTTCGCTCCGTAACTGACCTGGGCGAGCGCGACGCGCTGATCGGGTGAGATCGACTGCACCTGGAACGGGTCCACGACGGCGGCGACCTTCGGCGCCGTCTTCAGCTGCGTGACCAGCGACTCGACGGCGGCCTTGCCCTTCGCGTCGGTCACCGTGGTCCCGGCCGGGGCCTCGATCACGACGCGTGCGGTGGCGCCACCGGCGTTGGCCTGCGGGAACTTCTCGGTGAGCTGGTCGATCGCCCGCTGCGACTCGGTCCCGGGGATCGTCACCGAGTTCGACAGCTGGCCCGAAAGCGTCAGGGCGCCGAGCCCGAGCGCCACGAGGACGGCCGCCCAGACGGCGGCGACCAGCGCTCGCCGCCGGAAGGACAACCGGCCGAGCCGGTACAGGAAGGTCGCCACGAGTCAGCTCCGTTTCGCCCGGACGGGCTCGATTCACTCCATCAGGTTCCTTTCCAAGCTAGCCGATCGGCAAGTGCGGGTCCAAGCCGATCGGCAAGTATGTGACTTGCCGAACAGCAAGTAAGCGAGTTTGCCGATCGACAGGGAGTGACGTACGCTCCGACGGCTCGCTGAGGAGGAAGAATGACCGCCGGCCCGGCCGAGGACACCCGGACCCGACTGCTGCAGACCGCGCTGCGCCTGTTCACCGAACACGGGGTCGAGGGCACGTCGCTGCAGATGATCGCGGACGCGCTGGGGATCACGAAGGCCGCGGTCTACTACCACTTCAAGACGAAGGCGGAGATCACCGAGGCGGTCGCCGAGCCCGGCGTGCGCGACCTGGACGAGCTGGTCCTGCGCGCGGCCGCTCAGAAGCGGCGCGGTGCGCAGGTGGACTTGCTGCTCGAGGGGTTCATCGACCTGGTGATCCGCCACCGCGCGCTAGTGGCGCTGTTCTCGAGCGACCCGGGCCTCATCCGCGCGATCGAGAAGTCGGCGCACGGCGGGATGGAGGGCTTCGGCCAGGCCCTGCTGGCCATCTTGGCCGGCCCCGACCCGGACGCGACGGCGCGAGTGAACGCGATGGTGACCCTGACGGGCATCGCCATGGCAGGCGGCTCCCCGGACCTGGCCGGCCTGGGCGACGAAGAACTGCGCACAGAGCTGCTGGATGTGGGCCGGAGGTTGCTGGGACGTCCGCGCCGCCGAGCTTCGGCGCCGGTGGCGGTCGGCCGAGACGGGTGAGGCAGGTCGCGGTGAGCCGGGCGCTAGCTTGGGACGCCCGCGCCGCCGTCCGGCGTCGGTGACGGTCAGGCGAGGCCGGTGCGGTGGCTCGGCGGTCGCGGTGAGCCGGACGCCGTTCGCGCTCGCCTGGGCGCCCGCGCTGCCGGGCTTCGGCGCCGGTGGTGGTCGGCCGAGGTGGGTGAGGTAGCTCGGGGTGAGCTGGACGCCGTTCGCGCTCGGTTGGGACGTCCGCGCCGCCGGGCTTCGCTGCCGGTGGTGGTCAGCCGGGGGTGGGGTAGGTACCTGGGCGGGGCGGTCGCGGTGAGCCAGGCGTCGTTCGTGCTTGCTTGGGGCGCCCGCGCCGCCGTCCGGCGTCGGTGATGGTCGGGCGAGGCGGGTGAGGTGGCTCGGCGGTCGCGGGTGTGCCGGGCGCTGTTTGCGCTCGCTTGGGACGTCCGCGCCGTCGTCCGGTGTCCGGCGTGGTCAGGCGAGGCGGGTGAGGTAGCTCGGCGGGACCGTCGCGGTGAGCCAGACGCCGTTCGCGCTCACCTGGAACGCGTGGCCCGCGGCTGCCATCGCCGTCGCGTCGACCTGGAGGACGACTGGCTTTCCGCGGCGGGCCGCCACGGTGCGGGCCGTGTCGGTTGTGGCCGAGAGGTGGACCGCGTGGCGGTTCATCGGGCGCAGGCCCTCGTGGAAGATCGCGTCGAGGAACTTCGACACCGTGCCGTGGTACAGGACCGCCGGTGGGGTCGCGTCCGGCAGGCCCAGGTCGACCGTGACGCTGTGGCCCTGGCTCGCGCGGATGCGGGTGCCTGTTTCGTCGAACGCGAAGCGGCGCTTGTTGTTCGTCTCGACGACTTCGTCGAGCTGTTCGCGGGTGATCGCGAACCCGTGCGCGCGCAGGGCGCGGAGGAGGGTTTCGACGTCCACCCAGCCGTCCGGGGCGAGGGTGAGGCCGAGGGCGGCGGGGTCGTGGCGGAGGTGCCGAGCCAGCCGCTTCGAGATGCGGATCAAGTGCTTTTCGTTCATTTCCTCCCCAGGATCCCGCCGGGGGCAAGCGGTTAAATGCCGCCCTCGACCGCCGGGCGCAGTTTGCTCGCGCCCGGGCCGTAGCGGGCCAGTTCGTCGTCGTTGTTGTAGAGCGCGCAGCTGCGCAGGGACAGGCAGCCGCAGCCGACGCAGCCGGTCAGGCGGTCGCGAAGGCGTTGCAGTGCATCGATTCGCGCGTCGAGCTCCTGCTGCCAGTCGCGCGACAGCCGCGCCCAGTCCGCCTTCGTCGGGGCGTGGTCCTCGGGCAGGGTCGCCAGCGCCGAACTGATGTCCTCCAGGGAAAGCCCGACCCGTTGCGCGGCGCGGATGAACGCGATCCGCCGCAGCACCGAGCGCGAATAGCGCCGCTGGTTGCCCGCCGAGCGCTCCGAGCTGATCAGTCCCTTCTCCTCGTAGAACCGCAGTGCCGTGTGCGGCACCCCGCTGCGTTCCGCCACCTGTCCGATGCTGAGATGTTCAGCGAGCCTCGTCACCTGCTCAGGCTATCCTTGACTTCGAGTTTAGTCGAGGTTGCATGGTCGGCACATGACCACTGCGACCGAACCGGGCTACGCCGACCTGCCGCGGCTGATCTCGCTGATGACCGGTGACGACAAGCACAGCGCCGCGTCGGAGTCCACTGTGGACGTCCTGTGGGTGCTCTACGACCGCGTCCTCGACATCACGCCCGAAAACTTCCGCGAGCCCGATCGCGACCGTTTCCTGCTGTCCAAAGGGCACGGTCCGATGGCGTACTACGCCGTGCTCACCGCGAAGGGCTTCCTCGCCGAAGCGGAGCTGCCGACCTGGTCCGACCCGGTGTCGCGGCTCGGCCACCACCCCGACCGGCGCCGGATCCCCGGCGTCGAGATCTCCAGCGGATCACTCGGCCACGGCCTCCCGATCGCGCTCGGCACCGCGCTCGGCCTGCGCGCCCGCGGCTCGACCGGGCCGAAGGTCGTGACGCTCGTCGGCGACGCCGAACTCGACGAAGGCTCGAACCACGAGGCGATCGTCGTCGCGGCCCGCGCCGGCCTGGAGAACCTCACCGCGGTGGTGATCGACAACCAGTCTTCGACGCGCGGCTGGCCGGGCGGGATCGCCCGGCGCTTCGCCGTCGAAGGCTGGGAGACCCGCACGGTGTCCGGCCGCGACCACGACGCGCTCCACGACGCCTTCACCGCCGACCACCCCGGCCGCCCGCTCGCGGTGGTCGCCGTCGTCGAACCGAAGGGCTGACCATGCCGTCGATGCGCGAAGCGTTCCTGAGCACCACCGAAGAGATCCTCGACGCGGACCCGGACGTCGCCGTCGTGCTGGCCGACATCTCGGCCGCCCAGCTCGCGGGCGCCGCCCGGCGGCACCCGGGCCGGGTGATCAACGTCGGCATCCGCGAGCAGCTGCTGGTCAGCGCGGGCGCCGGGCTGGCGCTGGCCGGCCTGCGGCCGATCGTGCACACGTTCCCGTCGTTCCTCGTGGAGCGCGCCTTCGAGCAGATCAAGCTCGACTTCTCGCACCAAGAGGCCAGCGGAGTGCTGGTCTCGTACGGCGCCTCCTACGACATGCCGACGGCCGGGCGCACCCACCAGTCCCCGGGCGACGTCGCGCTGATCGACTCGCTGCCCGGCTGGACCGTGCACGTGCCGGGCCACCCGGACGAGGCACGCCGGTTGCTGCTCGAGTCGATCCCGGGTGACGGCCGGATCTACCTGCGCTTGTCGGCCCAGGAGAACGCGTCGCCGCACCTCGGCGTCGGCTTCACCCGCCTGCGCCAGGGTTCGCGCGGCGTGGTCGTCGCCGTCGGACCGGTGCTGGACCGCGTCCTGCGCGCGACGGCCGGCCTCGACGTCACGGTGCTCTACGCCTCGACGATCCGCCCGTTCGACGCCGCGGGCCTGCGCGCGGCCGCCCTGGCTGCCTCACCGGAGGTCGTCCTGGTCGAGCCGTACCTGGCCGGGACGTCCGCGCACTGGGTCGCGGAGGCGCTTTCCGACGTGCCGCACCGGTTGCGGTCGCTCGGTGTCCGCCGGGACACCGAAGTCCGGACCTACGGCGGTATCGCGGACCACGACCTGGCCCACGGTCTCGACGCGGGTTCGCTGGCGTTGTCGATCAAAGATTTCCTCCCGGGGTAGCGGGCCGATAGCGTGGGTGCATGGGGTTCTCGATCAGGCCGATCGCGCTCGGGCTCGTCCGGCGCGGCGACACGCTGCTGGTGTTCGAAGGGCGCGATGTCGTCAAGGGCGAGTCGTTCTGCCGGCCGCTCGGGGGCGGGATCGAGTTCGGCGAAACCGGTGAAGAGGCCCTCGCGCGGGAGTTCCGCGAGGAGCTCGGCGCCGAACTCCTCGTCCGCGAGCGGGTCGGCGTGCTCGAGAACATCTTCACCTGGCAGGGGAAGCCCGCCCACGACATCGCCTTCCTCTACGACGCCGCGTTCACCGACCCCGCCTTCTACGAGCGCGAAGAGATGAAGATCCTCGACGACCCCGCCACCGCGCGCTGGGTCGACGTCGCGGACTTCCGCGACGGCCGCAAGGTGCTCTACCCGACCGGGCTCCTCGAACTCCTCTCAGCGGATCAGTGAGCGCGCAGTCGCCTCCAGTTCGAGCTCGACGCCGGCACCGAGTGGTGCCCGGCTGAACCACACCGAAAACGGTCCGTCCGCGCGGACCGGCAAATGCGGGAACGTGTTTTCGGACGGCTCGGTCTCGAACGCCGCGAACGCGGAATCCGGCGGCGGGGCCGGCGGCGAGATCGCCACGTGCAAGCCCGAACCCGGCGGTGGCGCGGAAAGCCCGCGCCGGACCGGCCGCAGCAGCAGGACGTCGTCCGAGTCGATCATCGTCGCGTTCGCCGCCTCCCGGTGCTCCTTCCACACCGGGCCGAAGTAGAACTCCTCCAGGGCGGCCTTGCGCTCGGCCATCGAGCGGAACCCGCGCAGCCACACGAACTTGTCCGGCGACGCGCGCTCGCGGAACAGGCCGAACAAGTGCGCGCCCGCTGCTTCCTGCGGCTCGACGAACTCGCGCTCGAACAGCTCGATCAGCTCCTCGCGCCGCCCCGGGTGCAGGGTGTAGCGCCGGAGCTCGATGACGGTTTCGAAGTCGGTGTAGGTCATGCCGCCGAAGCTAGCGGCCACCACCGACAAAAACCGGATCAGCGGAAGGCGGGGATCCCCGTGATCGCCTGACCGAGTGACAGCGCGTGCATCTCCTCGGTGCCTTCGTAGGTCAGCACCGTCTCGAGGTTCGCCATGTGCCGCATCACCGGGTACTCCAGCGAAATCCCGTTGGCACCGAGCATCGACCGCGCCGTCCGCGCCGCGTCCAGGGCCGACCGGACGTTCGCCAGCTTCCCGAAGCTGACGTGGTTGTGGTGCAGCGTCCCGGCGTCCTTGAGCCGCCCGATCTGCAGCGCCACCAGCCCGGCGCGGTTGACCTCGACGAGCAGGTCGGCGAGCTTCCGCTGGGTCAGCTGGAACCCGGCCAGCGGCTTGCCGAACTGTTCGCGCGAAAGCGTGTACTCCAGCGCGGCTTCGTAACACGCGCGCGCCGCGCCGACGACGCCGAAGAGGATGCCGTAGCGGGCTTCGTTCAGGCAGGACAGCGGCCCGCGCAGCCCGCGGACCTCGGGGAACGCGGCCGAGTCCGGCAGCCGCACGCCGTCGAGCACCAGTTCCGCCGTCAGCGACGCCCGCAGCGACAGCTTGTGCTTGACCTCGTTCGCGGTGAAGCCCGGGGTCGACGTCGGGACGACGAAGCCGCGGACGCCCTCGTCGGTCTGCGCCCAGACGACCGCGACGTCGGCGACGGTTCCGTTGGTGATCCACATCTTCGTGCCCGAGAGCACCCAGTCGGAGCCGTCGCGCACCGCGCGCGTGCGCATCGAGCCCGGGTCGCTGCCCGCGTCCGGCTCGGTCAGCCCGAAGCAGCCCAGCGCGTCGCCGGTGGCCATCCGCGGCAGCCACTCCCGCCGGTGCTCCTCGCTGCCCCACTTGTGGATCGCGTACATCGCCAGCGAGCCCTGCACCGACACGAAGCTGCGCAACCCGGAGTCGACGGCCTCGAGCTCGCGGCACGCGATGCCGTACGCGACCGCGCTGGTCCCGGCGCAGCCGTAACCCTCCAGGTGCATGCCGAGCAGGCCCAGCGACCCGAAGCCCTTGGCCAGCTCGGCGGCCGGGAGCGCGCCCGTTTCGTACCAGTCGGCGACGCGGTCGAGCAGGTTGTCCTTCGCGTACGCGCGCACGGCGTCGCGGATGGCGCGTTCCTCCTCGGCGAGCCCGGCGTCGAGGTCGAGGAAGTCGTGCGGATCAGGGGCGCTGCTCATGGTGACTCCCGGGGGACGCGTCGATGCGGCCCTCGCAGGAAACCACAATCAGGCGTCTGTTCTCCGAGTGGCGTTCGTCACGCGGACGACAGAGGCAGGGGAAGAAGAGCGCGGACGCGTCTGCTGCCGGGGGATGAGCAGCTCGCTGAACTGCGGGAAAGGCACGCTGTCGATGTCGTCACGCCAGGCGTTCAGCATCTTCGACAGCACGTCGTCCTCGGCCATCTTCGCCTCCCTGGCGTCCGGTCGGGCAGGCTGAACCCACACGATCGGGTGACTTGATACCCAGTCGCCGGGACGGTGAAACGTCCTGCCCGGGATTTCTTCCGGGCGGTCGCCGCCCCATGGCAGAATCGCGTCGCCGCCGCCAAGGCCTCTACTCCCGAGGAGCGCCCATGCGCGCGGCCAGTCTGTTCGCCCTCACCACCGCCGCCCTGCTCACCGCCACCGGCGTCGCCGCGGCCCACGAAACCGGCTGGCGCCAGGTGGGGCACACGACCGCGGAGAACCGGATCAGCGGCGAGGGCCTCACCACGCTGCGCCTGCCCGGCCACGCGCCCGAGATCGTCTACCGCAACGGCGCGACCATCCCGCAGCCGCTCAAGGACGAGGGCTGGGGCCACGTCGGCGACCCGGATTCGCTGCGCGGCTACGTCTTCGACGTCTACCAGGACACGGTGAACCCCACGCCGGCCAGGAAGATGTACCTGGTCACCAAGCCCGACGGCAGCACGACGGAGTTCGTCCACCCGCTCGCGCCCGACGAGCCGGCGGCCAACGCGAACGCCCAGGTCGCGGCCACCCCCGACGGGCAGTGGCTGGTCTCGGGCCCGCTCGGCCAGATCGACCGCCTCTTCGTCTCGCCGACGCCGTTCCTCAACCCCCGCGGCCCGAAGACCGCAGGTGACCTGCCCGTCGCGGCCCGCATCCACCTCGACCACCCGATCCGCAGCGCCCAGGGCTGCGACTTCGTCGGCCCGACCCAGTTGATCTGCGCCACGAGCGACCCGTACAACGACCTCTTCCCGACGAACCTGCAGCTCCTGCGGATCGACCTGCCGCGGCCGCTCACCGGCCACGACGTCACGGCGAAGGTGCGCGAAATCGGCCAGGTTCCGCTGGCCAGCACGTGCACGGGCACCTTCACCCCGGAGGGCGTCGACTACGACGCCGGCGTGCTGCGCGTGGAGGTCGTCCCGCCGTCGCCGTGCAACACCGTGACGGACGTCTATTCGTTCGAGCGGCGCTGAGGCCTCCGGCTACGCTGGGTGGCGTGTCTCGTGTGGTGATCCTCGACTACGGTTCCGGCAACCTCCGCTCCGCCGAACGCGCCGTGGCGCGCGCCGGGGCCGACGTCGAGGTCACCGCCGACCCGCATGCCGCGATCGAGGCCGACGGCCTGGTCGTGCCCGGCGTCGGCGCGTACTCGGCCTGCATGGCGGGGCTGCTGGAGGTCAAGGGCCACCGGATCATCGGCAAGCGCCTCGCCGGCGGCCGCCCCGTGCTCGGCATCTGCGTCGGCATGCAGATCCTCTTCTCGCGCGGCGTCGAGCACGGCGAGGAGACCGAGGGCACGGGGGAGTGGCCCGGCGTCGTCGACCGGCTCAACGCCGACGTGCTGCCGCACATGGGCTGGAACACCGTGCGCGCGCCCGAGGGCTCGCAGCTGTTCGCCGGCCTCGACCCGGACGAGCGGTTCTACTTCGTGCACTCCTACGCCGCCCGCAAGTGGGAACTCGACGGACTGGCCGGCCAGGAACCGAAGGTGACCTGGGCGAACCACGGCGAGGACTTCGTCGCGGCGGTCGAAAACGGGCCGCTGTGGGCCACCCAGTTCCACCCGGAGAAGTCCGGCGACGCCGGTGCGCGGCTGCTGCGCAACTGGCTGGCGACCCTCTGACCGGGTGACCCGGGTCTCCGCCCTAGAGTTACCGGCGTGACTTTCACGCTGCTTCCCGCCGTTGATGTGGCCGATGGCCAGGCCGTGCGACTCGTCCAGGGCGAGGCCGGCACCGAGACCTCCTACGGCAGCCCGCTGGAGGCGGCGCTCGCCTGGCAGCGCGACGGTGCCGAGTGGATCCACCTCGTCGACCTCGACGCCGCGTTCGGCAAGGGCAGCAACCGGGAGCTGCTCGCCGAGGTCGTCGGCAAGCTGGACGTCCAGGTGGAGCTCTCCGGCGGCATCCGCGACGACGCGTCGCTGAAGGCCGCGCTGGCCACCGGTGCCCGCCGCGTCAACCTCGGCACGGCCGCCCTGGAGGACCCGGCGTGGACCGCGCGCGTGATCGGCGAGTACGGCGACCGCGTCGCGATCGGCCTCGACGTGCGGATCACCGAGGCCGGCCACCGTCTCTCGGCCCGCGGCTGGACCTCCGACGGCGGCGACCTGTGGGAGGTCCTGGAGCGCCTCGACCGCGACGGCGCGTCCCGCTACGTCGTGACGGACGTGAGCAAGGACGGCACCCTGCGCGGCCCGAACCTCGACCTGCTGCGCGACGTCGTGGCGCGCACGGACGCCCCGGTGATCGCTTCGGGCGGCGTGTCGAGCGTGGCCGACCTGGTCGCGCTGGCCGGGTTGGCTTCGGATGGGGTCGAGGGGTCGATCGTCGGGAAGGCGCTGTATGCGGGCGCGTTCACGCTGCCGGAGGCGCTCGCCGCGGTCGCCGAGGTCTAGCCGGGGCGAATGCTCACGGTTCATGCAGCGGGAGGAAGCGGATGACCAGTTCCTCGTACGGGTGGGCAGCGCGCACCGCCTGCTGGACGGCGCGGGCTTGATCGACATCGCAGACTGACTCGACGCGGCATTCCTCGGCGTGCTGCACGACGCCGACCCGGCCGTCGTAGGGTTGCGAACCGGGTAGCGGCAGCCAGGTTCCGGTCACCTGCCACACGCTGGTACATCGCGCGTACCGGCCGACCCGGCCCGCTCCCGCCTCGTGGAGGGCGTCGATCACGGCCTCGACGTGGCTTTCGGGCACGGTCACCTCGATCTTCAACCTCGGCATGGCCGGGACGGTAACAACCGGAGCCGCGACCCGCGCGGAACAACTCCAGCTGTAGTACTTTCCCTGGAGTGCGACGCAACCCCGAACGGCGTGCGGCCCTGCTCGACGCCGCCATCGACGTCCTCGCCCGTGAAGGTGCCCGTGGGCTCACCTTTCGCGCGGTCGACCAGCAGGCCGCCGTCCCGGTCGGTACCGCGTCCAACTACTTCGCGAACCGCGACGAGATCCTCAAGCACGCCGGCGAACGCGTCTACGAACGGCTCGTCGACGAGTCCGTCATCGCGGACGGCCTGACCGGGACGCGCGACCGGGCTCGCGTCGCCGAGCTGATGCACGCGCTCGTCGACCGCGTCGCCGCGTTCCCCACCGGGTTCCTCGCCCTGCTGGAACTGCGGCTGGAGGCCACCCGGCGGCCGGAGCTGCGGGACGTGCTGACCCGCCGCATCCGCGAGGACGTCGACTTCAACGTCGGCTACCACGAAAAATCCGGCCTGCCCGGCGACGGCACGATGGTCGTCCTGCTGTGGCTCGCGCTGAACTGGCTGATCATGGAACGGCTGACGCTGCCGGGCCTGTTCACCGACGCGCAGCGCCACGACCTCGTCGAAGCTCTCGTGGACCGCCTGCTCGCCGGGCAGCCGGCATTACCTCCCGCGTAATCGACTCCACGCCGCAGGCCCGCGAGGATTCCTTTCAGGACAACGAAAGGACCTCGCCATGACCGCCTACGGACTCGCCCACCTGCGCCCGCCCGCCGAGCTGTCCGAAGAGGTCTTCCAGTACCTCGAACGGATCCAGGCGACGCTCGACCCCTTCGGCGGCGAGTTCCTCGTGCACGGCGCGCCCGTCTAAGTCATGGAAGGCGAGTGGCCGGGCGGGCTCGTGCTCATCGGGTTCCCGAGCGCCGACGCGGCGCGCGAGTGGTACGCATCGCCCGCCTACCAGGCGATCCTGCGGCTGCGCGCGGACCACATCCCGGGTGATCTGGTCATCGTGGACGGGTGCGGGCCCGGCCACGACTCGGCCGCCATGGGAGCCGCGCTGCGGGCCGCCGTGGGCCGAAAAGCGGCTGACAGCACCGTCGCCGCCCCGTAGGTTGCCGCGGGTGGAGGAGATCGTCACCCAGCTCGAAATGACCGCCGCCGACCAGCTCAACCCGGCCCCGCCCGTCGACGGCGTCACGCTGCGGGCCGCCGAGCCCGGGCCGCTGATCCGCGAGCTGCACGTCCGCATCGGCACGCCGTACCGGTGGCCCAGCGCGTCCCGTTCGGACGCCGGCTGGGCGCGGTGGCTCGCCGAGCCGGGGCGGCGGTACCGGCTGGTCGAGTACCGCGGCGAGGTCGCCGGCGCCGCCGATTTCGAGCCGCGGGGCAGCGGTGACGTCGAGATCACCACGTTCGGGCTGCTCCCGGAGTTCGTCGGCAAAGGGCTCGGCGGGTACGCGCTCACCCTCGTCGTCGCCGACGCCTGGACGCCGCCGGGCGCGCGCCGCGTCTGGCTGCACACCTCGACGCTCGACCACCCGAACGCGCTGCCGAACTACCTGCGGCGCGGGTTCCGCAGCTTCAGCCGTCCAGCTTGACCGCGATCCCGACCGTCCGGTCGGCTGGGCCGCGCAGCTTGGAGAAGAACATCGTGACGCGCCCGACGAGGCCGTACTTGCGCGCGATCGCCTTCCGGACCCGCTCGGTTTCGGCGAGGTCCAGCAGCCGCGCCTGACCGGTGGCGACGGCGCCGTGCGTCTTCTGCCCGCGCAGGTCGCAGGCCTGGACCTCCACCCGGCCGCTGTTGCGGATGCGCTTGACCTTGCCCGCCTTCCGCTCCGACCACAGCACCAGCTCACCGGCGTCGCCCGCCACCCAGATCGGGGTCGGCACCGCGCGCCCGTCGCGCCGGAACGTGGTCAGGACGACGTAGCGCTCGGCGGCGAGCCGGTCCGTTTCGGATGCCATGCGACCACGGTAGTCACGGCGTCCGGCGCCGCAGCGTCGCCGCGCCGAGGACCAGGGCGAGCAGCGCGCAGCACGCCACGACCACGAGGTTTCGCAGGATTACCGCGTCGATCGTGCCGGCGGTGGTGACGCGGCTCAGCGCTTCGACCGCGTACGACAGCGGCATCACGTCGGAGAGCCACCGCAGCAGCCAGCCCATGTCGTCGCGCGGGACGAACAGCCCGCACAGCAGGATCTGCGGCAGCACGAACACCGGCATGAACTGGATGGCCTGGAACTCCGTGCGGGCGAACGCGCTCACGAACAGTCCCAGCGCCATGCCGAGCAGCGCGTCGAGGACTGCGATCACCAGCAGCATCCCGACGGAACCGGCCAGGTCGAGGCCGAGCCACCAGAGCGAAACGCCGGCAGCGAGGGAGACCTGTACGACGGCGATCGCGCCGAACGCCAGCGCGTAGCCGAACAGCAGGTCCAGCCGTGCGATGGGGAGGGTCATCAGGCGCTCGAGGGTGGCCGTGGTCCGTTCCCGCAAAGTCGTGATCGACGCGATGAGGAACATGATCAGGAACGGGAACACCCCGAGCAGCGCGGGCGCGACGCGGCTGAAGACGGCCGTCGAGTTGAACACGTACCGCAGCAGCACCATGAGCAGCGTCGGCACCAGGATCAGCATCACCACGGTCCGCGGGTCGTGCCGCAGCTGGGTCAGGATGCGCCGGGTGGTGGCCAGCGTCAGCGCGGGGCTCACGACGCGGCCCGCACGAGGTTCAGGAACGCGCCTTCGAGGTCGGCGGCACCGGTGCGCTCGCGCAGGGCGAGGGGTGCCTCGTCGGCGAGGAGGACGCCTTCGCGCATCAGCAGGAGCCGGTCGCAGCGCGCCGCTTCGTCCATGACGTGGCTGGAAACCAGCAGCGTCGCGCCGTTGTCGGCGAGCCGGCGGAACAGCGCCCACAGCTCGTCGCGCAGTACCGGGTCGAGGCCGACGGTCGGCTCGTCGAGCACCAGCAGCTCCGGCCGGCCGAGCAGCGCGACGGCGAGGTTCGCGCGGCTGTGCTGGCCGCCGGACAGCGCACCGACCAGTTTGCCGGCGTGCTCGGCCAGCCCGACTTCGCCGATGACCCGGTCCACATCGGACGCCGGCGCGCGCAGCACCGCGGCGACGTACTCGAGCGCCTCCCGGACGGTCAGGTCGGCGTAGATCGCGGGGTTCTGCGTCGCGTAGCCGATCCGCCGCCGCAGTGCCGGGCTGCCGGCGGGCAGGCCGAGGACGGTGACGGTGCCGCTCTCGACGATCTGGACGCCGACGATCGCGCGCATCAGCGTGGTCTTGCCGCAGCCGCTCGGGCCGAGCAGCCCGGTGACGACGCCGCGCGGGACCTCGAAGCCCACGTCCCGCACCACGAGCCCGCCACCGCGCCGGACGTGGAGCCCGGTGACCGCCACCGCAGAATTAATCATGCGTTTAATTCTGCGCGCGAGGAGAAGCGGGCGTCAAGAGGACAGGCGGCGCAATGCGATGGGGCATGACGGCAGAAGCGCTTCAACCTGTTGGTTTGCGACGATTTCCCGGTCGGGTGGTTACCCGCGAACTGGAGGGAAACGTCGATGGCCGTCACACAGCAGGTCCCGGTCCATCCCCAAGCAGGCTTCTTCGGAGAGGGGCCGTACCCCGCCCGCCGCGCCGTGATCGCCGTCGTCGCGATCCTCGCCGGCTTCGGGCTGACAGCCATCTGGTCGGCGCCCTTCGTCGACTCCGTGATCGGGGACAGCGTCGCCAACGGCCTCCTCGGCTACGACGCGAAAGCGACGCCGATCAGCGGCGCCCTCGCCGGGACGCTGTTCGCGTTCGTCTCCGGTCTCGCGGGTTCGTTCACCGCCTGCAACATCGCCGCGTTCGGGGCGGTCGCGCCGCTGGTGGGCGGGCAGGCGGGGGAGAAGCGCAGCCCGTTCAGGCCGCTCGGCTCGATCGCCGCGGGCATGCTGACGGTGTCGATCGCCTACGGCGTGGTCGTCGCGCTCGTCGGCACGAGCATGCCGCAGTTCTCCACCGCGACGGCCAAGGGCCTTTCGCCGCGCAGCATCCAGTCGATGGTCGCGTTCGGCGTCGTCGGACTGGTCTTCGTGCTGATGGGCCTGATCGCGCTCGGCATCCTCCGCAACCCCTTCGCCGGCTTCACCCGGCGGCACCCGGCGGCGCCGCACGTCCTGATGGGCGCGCTCATCGGCGGGTTCCTCATCGGGCGGCCGTACCCGCTGTTCCGGATCATGTTCCGCAGCGCCGCCGAGCAGCACAACGTCTTCTACGGCGCGGCCGCGTTCGCGCTGCAGTCGATCGGCAACATCGTCGTCATGGCGGTGCTGTTCCTGATCCTGACCTACGCCACGGGCGGGCGCCTGCAGCGCTGGCTGGCCGCGAAGCCGGCGCGGATCGCCACGGTGACCGGCGCCGCGTTGCTCGTCGGAGGGACGTTCACGCTGCTGTACTGGGACGTCCGCGTGCTCGGCAGGCTCGGGATCATCTGGTTCCCGATGGTCAGCTGGTAGCCCGGCCGAGCCAGCGGTAGTCGGGCGCGGGGTCGAGCTGGAGGCCGTTCGCGACGGCGATCAGCTCGCTCTCCGGCCGCGGGCCCGACACCGTCAGCCAGCGCCCGGACGGCAGCCGGACGGCGATCGCGCCCGAGATGTCGAACCCCTGGCCGCCGCGGACGGTGATGGGCTCGGCGGCGGCGAGGACGGGGGAAACCGCCCTCGCCGTGACGCGGACGGCGGGCTCCGACGGCCGGGCCGGGTCGGCGGCGGTCAGCTCGGTGCTC
>NZ_JAAGNB010000685.1:0-13352 GCF_010550475.1 Amycolatopsis sp. SID8362 | reverse complement strand
CGGCGTTGACCGTCGCCGACGCGATCCCGCTGCGGTGCCCCGGCAGCCCGGCGAGCCCGACGATGTTCGACGGCGTCACCGACAGCCCGACCCCGGCTCCCGCGGCCGCGAAGGCCACCGCGACCAGCCAGTACGGCGTCGAGCCGTCGAGGAGCAGGAACGCGAACGAGCCCGCCGCCGCGACGGCGTAGCTGACCGGCAGCAGCCGCTCGGCGCCGTAGCGGGCGGAGAGCCGGCCGGCGGTGAAGGCGGCGGCGACGTTGGCCAGCACGTACGGCAGCATCTGCACGCCCGCTTCGGACGCCGTCGCGCCGCGTGCCTGCTGCAGGTAGATGCCGATCAGGAAGACCGCCGGGTAGGCCGCGAACCCGAGGCTCCACGCGGCGAAGATGGCCACCGAGAACCGGGTCCGCGCGAACAGCCGCACCGGCAGCATCGGGTGCGGCACGCGCAGTTCGACCACGACGAACGCGATCAGCGCGACGAGCCCGACGGCCCCGGTGACCAGCACGGACGGGCTCGCGCCGAGCCGGCCGGCCTCGATCACGGCGAACGTCAGCAGGCCGATCCACAGCGCGCCGAGCACCTGCCCGGTCAGGTCGAGCGCGCCGTGCGCGGGGTCGCGGGATTCGGTGATCCCGCGGCGGCCGGTGAGCACGGCGACGAGCCCGATCGGCACGTTGACCAGGAAGATCGACGGCCAGCCGAAGGCGTCGGTCAGCGGGCCGCCGACGAGCGGGCCGAGCACGAGCGCGCAGCCGGCGACCGTGCCCCACAGGCCCATCACCCGGGCCCGGGCGGCGGGTTCCGGGAAGGCGTGCGCGAGCAGCGCGACGGCGCCGGGGATCACGGCGGAGGCGGCGAACCCCTGGACGACCCGGGCGGCGACCAGCCATTCGAGCGTCGGCGCCAGCGCGCAGCCGACCGACGCGACGGTGAAGACGGTCAGGCCGCTCAGGCCGCTCAGGTAGACGAGCTTGCGGCCGTAGCGGTCGCCGAGCGTCCCGCCGGAGAGGATCACGGCCGTGAGCGCCACGGTGTAGCCGTCGACGATCCACTGCAGGCCGCTGAAGCTCGCGCCGAGCGTCCGCTGCATGGTCGGCAGCGCGACGCTCACCACGCTGACGTCGAGCAGGGCCATGAAGCTGCCGAGGAAGACGGCGGTGAGCAGGCCGGTGCGGGTCGCGGGAGCGGTGAGGGTCACTTGAACAGGTTGCGGCTTCGACCCGGTTTCAGGTCAACTCCCGAGGTGTCGTCCAGCGGCCGCGCACGTCCTGGCCGAAAAGCCATGAGGGGCACCGCCACGGACGCGAAGTCCATGAAGGTGCCCCTCATGAAGAACGAACTCAGGCGACCGAGATCGCCAGCTGGTGCAGGCCCGGGCCGTCGGCGGTGACCGAAGCCTCGCCGTTGCCGGAGCGGTGCAGGGCGCGGACCGTCCAGTCGCCCGGCGCCGCGTAGAAGCGGAAGTCGCCCTCGGCCGAGGAGACCACCTCGCCGGTGAAGTCGCCGCCGCCGTCGAGGAGCCGGACGAACGCGCCGCCGACCGGCCCGTTCGCACCCGTCACCTTGCCGGCCAGCACGACCTGGCCGCGCGTGTCGTAGTTCGCGGGCGTGGCCTCCTGGACCGGTGCGCCGCAGCTGTCGTCAACCGCCATCACTTGGCTCCCAACTCGACCGGCACGCCGACGAGCGAGCCGTATTCCGTCCATGAACCGTCGTAGTTCTTCACGTCCTCGTAGCCCAGCAGCTCGTGGAGCGCGAACCACGCGATCGAGGAGCGCTCGCCGATGCGGCAGTAGGCGATGGTGCCCTTGCCCTCGTCGATGCCCTCGTCCTTGTAGAGCTCCTTGATCTCGTCCTCGGACTTGAACGTGCCGTCTTCGTTGGCGACCTTCGCCCACGGCACGTTCAGCGCACCGGGGATGTGACCCGGAACCTGGGACTGCTCCTGCGGCAGGTGCGCCGGGGCGAGCAGCTTGCCGGAGAACTCGTCGGGCGAACGCACGTCGACGAAGTTCTTCGACCCGATCGACTGGACGACCTCGTCGCGGAACGCGCGGAGGGTCAGGTCCTGGTCCTGCGCCTTGTATTCGGTGGCGGGGCGCTTGACCTCGTCGGAGTTCAGCTCACGGCCGTCGAGCTCCCACTTCTTGCGCCCGCCGTCGAGCAGCTGGACGTTCTCGTGGCCGTACAGCTTGAAGTACCAGTACGCGTAGGCGGCGAACCAGTTGTTGTTGCCGCCGTAGAGGATCACGCGGTCGTCGTTCGAGATGCCCTTCTCCGACAGGAGCTTCTCGAAGCCCTCCTTGGAGACGAAGTCGCGGCGCACCCCGTCCTGCAGGTCCTTGCGCCAGTCGAACTTCACCGCGCCCCGGATGTGGCCCCCGTCGTAGGCGGTGGTGTCCTCGTCGACCTCGGCGAACACGACGCCGGGGGTGTCCAGGTTCTCCTCGGCCCACTGAGTGGTGACCAGGACGTCTTCACGGCTCATGGAACGGACTCTCTTTCTGGGGTTGAACTTTCAGGACGCGCGGGCGGGGGTGAAGCGCTTGATGAGCAAGAACATTTCGCAGCCGAGGCAGAAGTCGAACGCCGCGTTGAGGAAGGCCGCGAACAACGCGAACGCGGTCGCGACGATGCCGAGCGGGGTGATCCCGGCGGCGAAGCCGATCGTGCCGGCCAGTGCGAACACGAACCCGACGGCTTGGGCGAACCGCAGCGGTGCCGCGTCCTCGCGCTCGTCGGTCGGGCCGAGGCGCGGGGCCACGAGGGTGCGGTACACGATCGAGTAGGGCGCCGGCTTGAGCCCGACGAAGGCGCCGATGGCGAACACGACGGTCTGGAACGCCAGCAGCGGCCACCACTGGGTGACCAGCACGACCGCGAGCACGATCGTGGTCAGGATGGCGGCGAACCGCGGGCCTCGCGGGTCGACGGCCGGTCCGGCGGACATGGATCCTCCAGCTGGAGCAGGGAGATTACGTGCGAACGGCACGCTTCAGCGGCATCAGGGCTGGCGGGGACGGGCGTGGTTCAGCGCCGGTCGGACGACGCGCGACACAGGCTGCTGCGGACGCGGCAGAGGTCTACTGCGCGTCGCTGCGTGAGGAATGTGCTCAGCCTGGTCACGGTGCGAGCGTACCCAGCTCTCCCTCAGAGTGGGAACCACGTTCACACTCTGGGAGAAATCCCAATCGGCGGGAAGGTCCCTGGTCAGGACGTCCGAGTCGTGAGATGGGGCTGCAACGCGGCCAGCAGTTCGGGTCCTTTGGGGACACCGCCGACGCGCAGCAGCTCCCGGCCGTCCGGGGTCAGCGCGATGGTGGTCGGCGTCCGCAGCACGGACAGCGACTGCGCGACCTCCGGCTGGTTCGTGACGTCGAGTTCGACGTGGTGCAGGCCCTCGGTCCGCTCGGCGAGCGGACCGAGGACGGCCTTCGCGTGCCGGCAGGGTGCGCAGAAGGTGGTGGAGATCTGGACCAGCGTCACGGCGGACGCCGGGTCGAGGGCGGCGGTGACGGGGCCGGGCAGTGCACGCGCGGCGGGCTTCGCTTCGCGCACACGCCCGTTGCGGGCCTTCAGCAGGACACCGACGGCCACGGCGGCCACCAGTGTCGCCGCGAGCACCCACAGTCCCGTCACCGCACCGCTCCTCTTACTTGCTCAGGTCCGCGAAGGACACATTGGTCGCTTCGCCCTTGACTGTGACCGATCCGCTCTGCACCCGCACGCCGGTCGGGGTGACCGACAGCGGCAGGTCCTTCGTGTTGATCGACGCCTTGAAGTTCGGCATCAGCGCCTTCTGCACCGCCGCGGGGACGACCGTGGTCTCCTGGTCGTTCCCGAACTGCAGTCGCTTGGGGACGAAGTTGATCGTCCCGCCCTTCGCGTCGGCTTCGATCATCGCGAAACAGAAGATTTCCAGATCCTTGCCCGCGAACTGAAGGTGTCCCGAAATGCGGACACCGGTGCTCGACTCGTCGACGGGCTGGCCGTCGGCGCCGGTCGTGGTGGTCGGCGCCGGCTCGCTCTGGCCGGAGTCCCCGTTCTCGACGTAGTCGGTGCTCGCCGGCTCGACCCGCAGGTCCTTGATCTTGTCCAGCGGCGAGAGGCGGGCCAGGTCGGCGGCCTTGATGGTGACCGAGCCGGTCAGCTCGCCGATGGTGATCGACTTCGTGTTGCCCGCCGTGAGGTCGGACAGCGGCGCCGAGACGTTCTCCAGCTCGGCGTTCACCGCGACGTCCTGGAGCTTGTCCGCGACCGGGAGGCCGGCGGCGGACACGCTGATGTGACGGTAGTCACCGCCGAGCGCCTGCGTGAGGAACGGGAAGCCGTGGATCGTCACCGACGGGTCGTCGGTCAGCTGGAGCTGCTCGCGCGCCTTCTGGGAGATCATGTGCTCGGCGAACGCGGCGGCTCCGAAATCGGCGCCGACCAGCAGCAGCACCAGGACGATCAGTGCGATCACCCAGCGCCGTGCCCGGCGTCCGCGGCGCCGCGCCTCCGGCGGCGGTCCGGGTCGGTCGTCCCGGGTCACGGGCCTGCTCACCATCGCGTCCGTACTCCTGTTCGTCGGGTCCACCGGGGTTTCTCCAGGTGTGATCGATCCAGCAAGGGTTAGGTACCGGGCGGTCGAGCCGCTATTCTCACTTAGCACCGAACAACGCCACCGTGCGGCGACGATTTGTGGAGGCGGTGCGGCTCATGAGCCTGGACCTTCTGGTGCTGACTGCGGAAGCCGACGCCACCTCGGTGTTGCCCGCGCTGGACCTGCTGCCGCACACCGTACGCGTCCGCCCTCCCGAGGTGACGGCCCTGCTCGACGCGGGCCACCGGGACGTCATCGTCCTGGACGCCCGCAGCGACCTGGCCTCGGCGAAGAGCCTCTGCCGGCTGCTCAAGGGCGCCGGTGAAGACGAGGCGGCCACGCCGATCATCGCCGTCGTCGGCGAAGGCGGCCTGGTGGCGGTCAGCGCCGAGTGGCGCACCGACGACATCCTGCTGCCGACCGCCGGCCCGGCCGAGGTCGACGCCCGGCTGCGGCTGGTCACCACCCGCGACGGCGGTTCCGCGCAGGTCGACGCCGAGCTGCGGGTCGGCGAGCTGGTCATCGACGAGGCGACCTACACCGCCCGCCTGCGCAAGCGCACCCTCGAGCTCACGTACAAGGAGTTCGAGCTGCTCAAGTACCTCGCCCAGCACGCCGGCCGGGTGTTCACCCGCGCCCAGCTGCTGCAGGAGGTCTGGGGCTACGACTTCTTCGGCGGCACCCGCACGGTCGACGTCCACGTCCGGCGGCTGCGCGCCAAGCTCGGCCCGGAGCACGAGCAGATGATCGGCACCGTGCGCAACGTCGGCTACAAGTTCGAGCGGCCGGCCAAGGGCGGCGCGCCCCGCCAGGCGGCCCCGGCCGAGGCGCCGGTGGAGACCCCCGAGCTCGCGCACTGACGCCGTCACACTTCCCAGGACGCGGTGAACGGCATCGCGTTGCTCGCCTCGCGGGTACGGTCGCAGGGTGACCGGTGAAGGCGAGTGGCGGCAGGAACTGGACGGCAAGCAGCTCGAGGACGTCCGGGGGCTGCTGCTGGCCGTCCGCGACGCCGACGGGCGGCCCGAGGTCGAACCGGACGGGCCGCTGCCCGGCGAGTTCGACGGCGGTGAGCACCTCGTCGCCTGCGTCGAAGGCGAGGTCGTCGGCTACGCGCACCTCGACACGACCGGTGACTCCTTCGGGCACCAGGTCGCGGAGCTGTTCGTGCACCCGGCCCACCGCAACCGCGGCTACGGCGCGAAGCTGCTTCAGGCGCTCGACGAGCGCGCCGCGGTCGGCTTCCGGCTCTGGGCCCACGGCGACCACCCCGGGGCCCGGCGGCTGGCGCAGAAGGCCGGCCTGGAGCGCAAACGAGAGCTGCTGATCCTCCACACTGACGTCAAGGGAGCGGACTGGCCGGAGCCGCGGCTGCGCGACGGCGTCTCGCTGCGCACGTTCGTGCCGGGCCAGGACGAGGACGCCGTGGTCCGGGTGAACGCGCGGGCCTTCGACTGGCACCCCGAGCAGGGCGCGCTGACCGCCGACGACATCCGCGCCGACGAAGCACGCGCCTGGTTCGACGCCGACGGCTTCTTCCTCGCCGAAGAGGCCGGGCAGGTCATCGGCTTCCACTGGACGAAGGTCCACGAGCCCACCCCCGGCCGGTTCGGCGGCGAGCGCGTCGGCGAGGTCTACGTCGTCGGCGTCGACCCCGCGGCGCAGGGCGGCGGCCTCGGCCGGGCGCTGACGCTGGCCGGGCTGCGGTACCTCGCGAGCCGCGGGCTGGGGCAGATCATCCTGTACGTCGAGGGCGACAACGCGCCGGCGCTCGCGGTCTACACCAAGCTCGGGTTTGCGCGTCACGAAACCGACGTCCAGTACGGTCGGTGACCACGGTGGACGCGGTGCGAACACCTCGTCACCGTGTGCGAACGCGCAGGTCACGGCCCGGACACGGCACCCTGTCGGGTTAGTAGCACTGCTCACATCCGGAGCCTTGTTCACTTTTCGTTCATCTGGAGAGGGGCGCCCGTCCACCGGCGCTGCCTAATGTCCGGATCCGTTGCGGCAGCACGCCGCGGCGACCCCGGTCAAGCTCCTGATGGAGGAAACAGCAGTGAAGATCATGCGGCCCCTGAGCGCGGTGGGCATCGTCGCGAGCGCCGCCCTCGTGCTCGCCGCCTGTGGTTCCGACCCCGCGGCGACCAACAGCAGCAGCTCGAACTCGGCTTCGGCGCCCGCTGCGACCGGCACCGCCGACGTGGAGTGCGGCGGCAAGACCCCGCTCTCCGCGGAAGGTTCGTCGGCGCAGAAGAACGCCATCGACATCTTCACGCAGCAGTACGGCAAGAAGTGCTCCGGCCAGCAGGTCAACTACAACCCGAGTGGTTCGGGCGCCGGCGTCAAGCAGTTCAACGCCAACCAGATCGACTTCGGCGGCTCGGACTCGCCGATCAAGGACGCGGACCTCGCGGCGGCCAACAAGCGCTGCGCGAGCGACGCGCTGAACATCCCGCTGGTCGTCGGCCCGATCGCGGTCGCCTACAAGCTGTCCGGCGTGGACAAGCTGGTGCTGACCCCGGCCGTGACCGCGAAGATCTTCAGCGGTGCCATCACCAAGTGGAACGACCCGGCCATCAAGGCCGTCAAGGGCAACGAGAGCCTGAACCTGCCGGACAAGGCCATCCAGGTCGTCTCGCGCGCCGACGAGTCGGGCACCACCGACAACTTCCAGAAGTACCTGGGCGCGGCGGCGAAGGCCGACTGGACCAAGGGCGCCGGCAAGAAGTTCAACGGCGGCGTCGGCAACGGTGCGCAGGGCTCCAACGGTGTCGCGACCGCGGTGAAGGCCTCCGACGGCGGCATCACCTACGTCGAGGGCGCGTTCGCCAAGGACGGCCTGACCCCGGCCCTCATCGACAGCGGCTCCGGCGGCGTCGAGCTCAACGCGGCGAACGTGGCGAAGTCCCTGGACGCGGCCAAGTTCCTCAAGGACGGCTCGAAGGACCTCGCGCTCGACCTCAACGGCATCTACGCCAGCAACACCCCGGGTGCCTACCCGCTGCTGCTGACGACCTACGAGATCGTCTGCTCGAAGTACGCGGACCCGAACGTCGCGAAGGCCGTCAAGGCGTTCCTGACGGTGGCGGCCACCGACGGCCAGCAGCCGCTGTCCTCGAAGGGCTACGTGCCGATCCCGCAGTCGCTGCAGACCAAGGTCCTGGACTCCATCAAGGCCATCTCCTGACCCGGCATTGCGACTGACACACGAGTGATAGAGGCTGGTCAGAAGTCCTGATGAGCGAGTCATCCTCGACGCGAACGCCCACCGGCGACCCCGGTGGGCGTTCGTCGTCCGCCACGACGCCCCCGGAGGTCCCGATTTCGGAGCAACCAGCCCCGCCGGCGGCGCCGCCGCCCGCGGGCGAGAAAGCGAAGAAGGTGCGGCCCGGTGACCGCATCTTCCAGAACCTGACCACCGGGGCCGGGATCTTCGTCGTCGCCCTGATCGGCCTGATCGGGCTCTTCCTGCTCATCCAGGCGATCCCGGCGCTGCAGGCGAACAAGGTCAACTTCCTGACCAACCACGGCTGGTCGACCAACGACCCGGCGAACATGTCGTTCGGCATCCTCGACCTGCTCGAGGTCACCGTGGCGACGTCGGTAGTGGCGCTGATCATCGCGATGCCGGTGTCGCTGGGCATCGCGCTGTTCCTGACCCAGTACGCGCCGAAGCGGCTCGCGCGGCCGTTCGCCTACATCGTCGACCTGCTCGCCGCGGTCCCGTCGATCATCTTCGGCCTCTGGGGCATCCTCGTGTTCGCCCCGGCGATCGAGCCGTTCACGAAGTGGGTCAACGACACGTTCTCGTGGTTCCCGCTGCTGGCGCCGGGCAACGTGGCGCCCAGCGTGCGCGGCACCATCTTCACCGCCGGCATCGTGCTGGCCGTGATGATCCTGCCGATCATCACGTCGCTGTCGCGCGAGGTGTTCGAGCGGACGCCGACGCCGCACATCGAAGGCGCGCTGGCCCTCGGCGCCACCCGCTGGGAGGTCATCCGCACCACGGTGCTGCCGTTCGGCAAGGCGGGCTACGTCGGCGCGTCCATGCTCGGCCTCGGCCGCGCGCTGGGCGAGACGATCGCGCTGGCCGTCATCCTGCTCATCCCGCAGGGCAAGAACTTCGACTGGAGCCTCTTCGACGGCGGCTCGACGTTCGCCTCGAAGATCGCCGCGAACTACAGCGAGTTCAACAACGAGGTCTCGGCCGGCGCGTACATCGCGGCCGGCCTGGTGCTGTTCGTGCTGACCTTCCTCGTCAACTTCGCCGCGCGGTCCATCATCGGCAAGAAGGGGGACTGAGCATGTCCACCACGACGCTCGAAGCTCCCGCCGCGACCCCGGCGTTCCAGCAGGTCAGCCTGGCCCGCAAGGTCAAGAACGGCGTCGCGACCACGCTGGTCTGGCTGTCGTTCCTGATCGCCGTCGTGCCGCTGGTGTGGGTGCTCTACACGGTCGTCGTCGACGGCATCACGCGCATCCCGTACAGCAACTGGTGGACCGAGGACTTCGGGGACGTGTTGTCCGACGAGGTCGGCGGCGGCGTGCTGCACGCGATCATCGGCAGCCTGCTGCAGGGTCTGGTCTGCGCGATCATCGCGGTGCCGATCGGCATGCTGGTCGCGATCTACCTCGTCGAGTACGGGCGGGGCGGCAAGCTCGCCAAGGCGACCACGTTCATGGTGGACATCCTGTCCGGTGTCCCGTCGATCGTGGCCGCGCTGTTCATCTACGCGCTCTGGATCACCACGCTCGGCCTGCCGCGCAGCGGTTTCGCCGTGTCGCTGGCCTTGGTGCTGCTGATGATCCCGGTGGTCGTCCGCTCGTCCGAGGAAATGCTGCGGATCGTCCCCGACGACCTGCGTGAAGCGTCGTACGCGCTGGGTGTGCCGAAGTGGAAGACGATCATGAAGATCGTGCTGCCGACGGCCCTGTCCGGCATCGTCGGCGGCGTCATGATGGCCCTCGCCCGCGTGATGGGCGAGACCGCGCCCCTGCTGGTCCTGGTCGGCTACTCGGCTTACACGAACTGGGACATCTTCAGCGGCGAACAGGCGGCGCTGCCGCTGCTGATGAACAACGAACGCGTCAGCAACCCGATGGACCCCGGCACGGTCGGCTTCGACCGCATCTGGGGCGCGGCGCTGACCCTGGTGCTCATCATCGCGCTGATCAACCTCCTCGCCACCGTGTTCGCGCGCCTCGTCGCCCCGAAGAAGAAGTGAGCTGTTCCTGATGGCCAAGCGAATCGATGTCAAGGACGTCGACATCTACTACGGCAAGTTCCACGCCGTGGACGGCGTCACCCTGTCCGTGCCGCCGCGCAACGTCACCGCGTTCATCGGCCCGTCGGGCTGCGGCAAGTCGACGGTGCTGCGCACACTCAACCGCATGCACGAAGTGATCCCCGGCGCCCGCGTGGACGGCCAGGTGCTGCTCGACGGCGAGGACATCTACGCGTCGTCGGTCGACCCGGTCCAGGTCCGCCGCACGATCGGCATGGTGTTCCAGCGCCCCAACCCGTTCCCGACGATGTCCATCAAGGACAACGTCGTCGCGGGCCTGAAACTGGGTGGTACCAAGGGAAAGAAGACCCTCGACGACGTCGCCGAGCGCGCTCTGCGCGGCGCGAACTTGTGGAACGAGGTCAAGGACCGCCTGAACAAGCCCGGTGGTGGCTTGTCGGGCGGCCAGCAGCAGCGTCTGTGCATCGCCCGCGCGATCGCGGTCCAGCCGGACGTCCTGCTGATGGACGAGCCGTGCTCGGCCCTGGACCCGATCTCGACGCTCGCGATCGAGGACCTGATCGGGGAGCTGAAGAAGGACTACACGATCGTCATCGTCACGCACAACATGCAGCAGGCGGCGCGGGTTTCCGACCAGACGGCGTTCTTCAACCTGGCCGGCGTGGGGCAGCCAGGCCGGCTGGTCGAGCTCAACGACACGGAGAAGATCTTCTCCAACCCGGATGAAAAGGCCACGGAGGATTACATTTCCGGCCGTTTCGGCTGAGTTGTCGTTGTCGGAGAAGGCCTTTCTCGCCGGCGCTCGGGGTCGGCGGGAAAGGCCTTCTTCTTTGGTTACTATTCTTCGGTGAGCACGAGAATCATCGCGCGCAACGCGACTTACGTTGTCGAAGCGGAACTGGGCTGCGCGATCGCTGGAGTGTCCGATGAGGACGGTGAGTCTGTTCTCCTGTTCCAGTGCGCGGTCGCGGCGCCCGATCCCGCCGAAACGGCCGCCGGCCGGGACAAGGTGCTGCATGTGATCTTCGCGGAGAGCGCTCTGGAGCCCTTGGGGCTCGCGGAAACCGACTTCGAGATCGTGCTCGATACCGATACCGCGGCGATCGACCGGTTTCGCGCCGGCCTGGCGCGCGTCTTCGCATACGGGCGCCCAGACGTCCGCCCGGTGCTGAGCGGCTTCTGAGTCGGGACCGGCACACGAAAAAGCCCCCGGTCGCGGCCGGGGGCTTTTTCCTTGCCTGGACTCAGATGTCGTCGTCCGAGCCGTAGCCCGGCATCTTGCCGGTGACCACGAAGATCATCCGCTTCGCGACCGACACCGCGTGGTCGGCGTACCGCTCGTAGAACCGGCCCAGCAGCGTCACGTCGACCGCCGCGGCGACGCCGTGCGGCCACTCGCGGTCCATCAGGACGGTGAACAGGTGGCGGTGGATGTCGTCCACCTGGTCGTCGTCGGTCTCGAGCGTCTTCGCCGCTTCGACGTCCTTCGTCTTGATGACCTGCTCGGTCGAGCGGGCCAGCTTGACCGCGACCTCGCCCATCTCGGCGAAGTACGGGCGCACGGCCTCGGGCAGCACCGGCTCGGGGTGGCGGCGCCGCGCGGCCTTCGCCACGTGCAGCGCCAGATCGCCCATCCGCTCCAGGCTTTCCGCGGCGTGGATCGCCGCGAGGACGGTGCGCAGGTCGGTCGCCACGGGCGCCTGGAGGGCCAGCAGGGCGTACGCCTGCTCCTCGCACTGGGCGCGGGCGTCGTCGACCTTCGCGTCGTCGCTGATCACCTGCTCGGCGAGACCGAGATCGACCTCCAGCAGTGCCCTCGTGGCCCGCTCCATGGCGTCGGCGACCTGGACCGACATGGCGGCCAGGTGGTCGGCGAGCTGTTCGAGTTCGACATGGTAAGCCTCACGCATGGCCCAACCCTACGGCCAACCGTGACCAAACACCGCATCGCCGGGTGAACCGCACGTGAACCCGGTCTAACGATCCTCGCGGATCAGCCCGTGGTGCTGCTCTTCTTACTGGTCGTGGTGCTCTTGGAACTGCCGGTCTTCGACTTCGACGTGCTGGTCGGCGGCGCCTGTTCGCTCGCCGGGACCGGCGCGTTCGGGTCGGGCAGCGGGGTGTTGTTGCGCAGCGCGTCGAAGAGGGCCTTCGTCTTGCTGCGGACGAGCACCTCGTTGCCGCGGGAGTTGGGCAGGCCGACCGTCGGCACGGTGAGGAAGGTGATCTTCGAGGCGTCGAGGCCCTTCATCGACTGCGCCAGCGTCATCATCTGCTTGACGCCGAGGTTGTCGCCGAAGGTGGCCTTCGCGAACGCGGTGATGAAGTCGCTGAGCTTGCCAGGGTCGAGCACGACGTCCGACGACATGACCTTCTTCAGCAGCGCGCCGATGAACTCCTGCTGCCGCTTGATCCGGCCGTAGTCCGACGTCGGGTCGCCCTTGACGTGCCGGGCGCGCACGAAGTTCAGAGCCTGGTCGCCGGAGATCGTGACGTCGCCGGTCTCCATCAGCACCTTGCCGAGGGTCGTGTCGTCGATCGGGGTCTCGTTGTGCACGGTGACCCCGTGCACGGCGTCGACCATCTCCTTGAAGCCGTTGAAGTCGATGCCGACGAAGTGGTTGATCCGCAGGCCGGTGAGCTGCTGGATCACCTTGGTGGTGCAGGGCGGCCCGCCGACCGCGTAGGCGGTGTTGAGCTTCGCGATCTTCTGCTCGGGGACCTTCTCGTCGGTCGTCTTGCTCTGCGCGGGATCCCAGCGCTGGCACTCGGGCCGGTCGATCTCGAGGTCGCGAGGGAAGGACGTGACGACGACCCGCTTCCGGTCTGCGGGGATGTGCGCCACCATCACGGTGTCGGAGCGCGCGCCCGGATTGCTGTCGGCGGTCCCGACGCCCTCTTCGGCGGAGGCGCCGTCGCGGGTGTCGGAGCCGACCATCAGGAAGTTCTCGTCGTTGGCCTGCGCGTCGGCGTCCTGGATGTCGGCGGAGTTCTCGTCGAGCGCGGAAACCTGGGTGAACTTCGCGTCGAAGTACGTCTGGGCGCCCCACGCGCCCCCGATCCCGAGGAAGACGAGCCCGGCGACCACGGCCGCGGCGATCCGCCCGAACCGCACCGAGCGCTCGATCTTCCGCGCCTTCTTCTCCTGCAACCGAGTCTGCGCGGCCTGCTCTTCGGAGACGGCTTCGCTTTCGCCCTGCGGCGTGGCGGTGACCACGCGCTGAAGGGCGGTGCGAGTGCTCTCGAGGATCGACGCGGGCGAGAGGCGCTCACGGCGTTCACGCCGCTTCGCTTCTTCGGCTTCCATCTCGTCGTGCGCGGCGGAGAACCGGGCGAGCGTGTGATCGATCTTGCGCCGGTACTGGGTCGCCTCGTCGATCGCTTCCATCTCATCGGTCATGGTGAGCGGATCGAGCGCGGCCCGCGGCGGAACCCCGGGCGTCGCCGCGTCGGGCGCGCGCCGGGGTGCCGGACTGTCGGCCGCGATGTCGTCCGGGCCGGACGCAGGGCGC
>NZ_JAAGNB010000626.1:0-20081 GCF_010550475.1 Amycolatopsis sp. SID8362 | reverse complement strand
CCGCCGTGAGCTGCGGGCGACGGGGGCGGCCGCGCCCACGGCCGGGCCGCTGACCGCCCAGGAGCGCCAGGTGGCGGAGCTGGCCGCGGCGGGGTTGTCCAACCGGGAGATCGGCGCGCGGCTGTTCCTCAGCCCGCGCACCGTCGGCTACCACCTGTACAAGGTGTTCCCGAAGCTCGGCATCGCCAGCCGGGCGCAGCTACGCGACATCGCCTTGACCGGCTGACGCCCGCAGCCCGTCGACGACCACGCGGACGAGGTGCGCGCTGCCCGGCGTGTACCGCTCGACGGCGAGGCAGCCGACGATGAGCGCGCGCAGGTCGTCCCCGTCGATGTCCCGCCGGACGGCGCCGGCCGCCTGCGCCCGCTCGAGGAGCCGCGCGAAGCCCGCGCGGAAGTCGTCGCCCGCGCCGGCCTTGAACGCGTGCCCGCTGGATTCGGCGAGGGCGTCGCAGATGGCCCGGTTGAGGGACGCCTGGTGGATGACGCGGACGAAGTAGTCGAAGAAGACTTCGCCGGGCTCCTCCGCTTCGGCGAGGTCACGGGCTTCGTCGGCGAACTGCTGGATGCGCTCGAGGACGACGGCCTGGAACAGCGCTTCCTTGCTGGGGAAGTGCCGGTAGACGGTGCCGGCGCCGACGCCGGCCAGCCGCGCGATGTCGTCGAGCGGAACGGCCAGCCCGTCGACGGCGAACGCCTCCTCCGCGGCGGCCAGGACCTTGGCCCGGTTGCGCCGGGCGTCCGCGCGCATCTTCTCCATCAAGCTTCTCCTCGTTGACAACCGGAGTTCTCACTCCGTATCGTCGTAAGCGGGTGCACCGTTCCGATTCAACGTCCAGTCTTCCAGGAGAATTCCGATGCCTCGCACCGTGCCCGAAATCGCCCGGCTCGTCCGGCTTGGTATGTCCACTCTCGACACCGAGCCGTTCGCGGACCTCTTCGCCGCCGACGCGGTGTACGAGCGGCCGTTCCTCGGCCTGCGCACCGAAGGCCGGGACGCCATCGTCGCCGAGCTCCGCGCGGCCGGCGCCCGGGCGCACGCGCTGGGCGTGCGGGAAGCCCAGGTCGCGGTGGAGGTGACGGGCACGGGGTTCGTCCTGGAGCTAGCGGTGGCCGGCCACCCTTCGTCGGTCGGCGTGGTCACGGTGACCGGCGGCGAGATCACCGCGTACCGCGACTACCCGAACACCGCCCTCGCCTCGCTCGGCACGCGCGAGGTCTTCGACCGCTTCCTCGCCGCCTCGGTCGAGAACCGCTGGGACGACCTCGCCGACCTCTACGCCGAAGACGTCACGCTCGAAATGCCCTTCACCCTCCCCGGCGTGCCCCGCGAGACGAAGGGGCGCGAAGAACTCCGGCGCCGCTTCCGCGCGGCCGGCGAATTCCGGCGGGTCACCGGCGCCGCCAACGTCGTGGTCCACGAGACCACGGATCCGCGGAAGCTCGTGGCGGAGTTCGACCTGCACCAGGAGGTGCGCGGCGAGGCCTTCGCCGTCTCCTACGTCATGGTGCTGACCGTCGAAGACGGCCGGATCACGCACACCCGCGACTACACCGACACCGCCGCGGCCGCGGCGCGGCTCAAGGCGTGGTCGCCTGCTGCGACGCCGGCGGGGTGAACAGCCGCTCGACCGTGCTGACCGACCAGTCCCACACCCCCGGCACCAGCAGCACGCCGAGCACCACGAACACCGGGAAGACCAGCCGCTTCTCGACCTTCTTGCCGGTCTTGAAGCGCAGCGCCTTCGGCGGCCCCAGCTCGTACCAGGTCTCGCCCGCGATCGGGATCGGGAAGAGGAACGGGCAGCCGGACTCGGTGAGCGCGTCACCGAGGCAGTGGGTCAGGCAGCCCGCCGCGACCGCGATGCCGAGCCAGCCCGAGATCGAGGCCAGCTCGCCCGTGCGGTCCGGCGGGGCGGTGAAGAACCACCACGCCACCGCGGCGCCGCTCACCGGGAGCAGCCAGTCGCCCAGCGCGCCTTCGGCAAGCATCAGCCCGAAGATCACCACGCCGACGACCGCCCACGGGCCGCCGGCCGCCGTGCCCCACGACGTCAGCGCGCCCAGGCCGGCCGCGAAGAGGACCGTGTGCGAGAGGTGCCGGTGCTGGCCGGTCACCTTCTCGTCGCGCGGGCCCTTGGTAAGCGCGTAGAAGGCCGCCGAGACCCGCCTCAGCAGCCACGACAGGGCGCCGGTCAGCCAGCCCAGCAGGCGGGACGCGCTCGCGCCGGGGTGGTCGAGGTCGGGCAACAGCGCGAAGCCCGCCGTGGTGGCCGCGAAGACCACCGCTTGGTGCACCGACCCCACCCCGACCGCGGGCGCCAGGGCCAAGCCCGCGCACCAGCCGGTCAGGGCGTGCGTCCGCCCCATCATTCGTGCCGCCCCCAAGGTCCACGCGCGAAAATCGCTCCGCGGAACCGTAGCGGGCGGTCAGGCTTGGGGGTCCTCCGACACGCTCAGGTGTTCGGCCACGCCGGTGAGCTCGATCACGCGGCTCACCGCGGGGCTCGGGACGACCTCGAGCTCGACGTCCTGCTCGCCGGCCTGGCGTTGTGCGCGGAGCACCACGTTCAGCGCGGAGGAATCGAAGAAGGTCACCCCGGTCAGATCGGCCACGACCCGCTGCGCGCGCTTGTCCGCGATCAGCCCCGCCAGGGCCTCTTGCAGCTGCGGGCTGGTGAGCAGATCGAGCTCGCCGGTGACCACCACCCTTGGCTCCGTCGCGTCGGTGTCCAGCGTGATGCCGAACCCGGGCGGGGTGGCGTTCTGGTCGGCTGCGGGCATGCAGTTTCTCCTCGTCAGGCGCTGCTCCTGCGCCGGGTACGCGCCTGCTGTCTCAAGCGGCAACCGTGTCACCGTGCCTTCCACAGCCCGGGGCAGAACCCCGCGCCTGACACGGTCAAGGCAACTCCGGGGCCAACCCTAACCCAGGAAGCGGCCGAGCCCGCCACGGCCGCCGCCCTTTCGCGCGAGCTGTTCACGTGCGTCTGAATCGTGCCTGGTCAGTGCGCGCTCACCGTCTTCCGCGCGGCCCGCCGCTGCCGGAGGAACAGCTGCCGCCGTTCGATCTCGCCGAGGCCGCCCCAGATGCCGTACGGCTCCTGCACCGTCATCGCGTGCCGGCGGCACTGCGCCAGCACCGGGCAGGTCTGGCAGATGGCCTTGGCCCGTGACTCGCGCCGCTCGCGCGCGGAACCCCGCTCGTTGTCCGTGTGGAAGAACAGGCTGCTGTCCGCACCGCGGCACGAGCCGTTCAGCTGCCATTCCCACTCTTCAGCAACCACGTTGGGCAGCCGGCTCACGTCAGCCATGTCGTCCCCGCCTTTCCCAGGATCAGCATGTCGACGGCTACATGCCCGCCGGTGCGGCGGATCAAACCCGGGTTTGGTTTGCTCACCCCACGGGCATCTCGCTGACCGGGCGTGAGAGGACACCGCCGACCCCCGCAGCGCGAGCCGGAGAAAGGAACAAACGTGGAGGACAACGCCCCGCTCGTCCCGGAAGGCGCGCAGGTCATCGAGGTGCGGACGGCCGCGATCCCGCACGTCGTGCCCACGCTGCGGACCATCGTGGCCGACATCGCGATGCGCCAGGACTTCGACCTCGACGCCGTCGAGGACCTCCGGATGGCGGTGGACGAAGCCTGCTCGCTGCTGCTCCCCGCCAGCGCCGACGGGAAGCTCACCTGCGTCTTCTCGTGGAACGGGCCGCGCATCGAGGTGTCGGTATCGGTCTTTTCGGACAGCCCGGACCACGAGGACGACACCGGGCTGTCCTGGCAGCTGCTGACCGCGCTCGCCACGACGGCCGAGCGCACCATCACGCCGGAGAACGGCCGCTACCTGTCCCGGGTCGACCTGGTCCGGGAAAGCCAGGTGGCGGACTCGTGACCGGTCCCGCCGAGACCGGCGGCGCCGAACCGGACGTCGGCGCGCTGTTCGCCCAGCTCGCCGCCCTGCCGGCGGACTCGCCGGAGCGCGACCGCATCCGCGACACCCTCGTGCGCGTCCACCTGGAGCTCGCGCGCAACCTGGCCCGGAAGTTCCGAAACCGCGACGAGGCGATGGAGGACCTGGTCCAGATCGCCACGGTCGGGCTCATCCACGCCGTCGACCGGTTCGACCCCGGCCAGGGGACGGACTTCCTGGCGTTCGCGGTGCCCACGATCTCCGGGGAGCTACGCCACCACTTCCGGGACAACAGCTGGTCGGTGCGGGTGCCGCGGCGGCTCAAGGAGCTGAACGCGAACATCTCGGCCGCGCGCGAAGAGCTCACCGTGCAGCTGTCCCGCGCGCCCAAGCCGAGTGAGATCGCCGCCCGCCTCGGCGTGCCCATCGAAGACGTCTACGAGGGGCTTCGCGCCGGTCAGGGCCGCTACGGCGCTTCGCTGGACCACCTGCTGGAGAACGCGGCGCACACCCGGTTCGGGGCGCCGGACGCCGAGCTCGGCCAGGCGGAGCTGCGGGAGGCGCTGCGCCCGATGCTGGAGAGCCTGCCGGACCGGGAGCGCAAGATCGTGGCGCTGCGGTTCGGCTCCGGGATGAGCCAGTCGGACATCGCGCGCCGCGTCGGGGTGTCCCAGATGCAGGTGTCGCGGTTGCTGGCTGCGACGCTGAAGAAACTGCGTTCGGGCCTGGACGAATCCGAGCTGGCCGAAGGCACCTGATTAGCCGCTGACCCGCTTGGGTACTTCGCGGGCGGTACCGAACTCACTGGGAGGGGGACCCGATGACGACGTCGAAGATGCCGCAGCACACCGCCGCGGCCGCGGCCCCGCTGAAGGTGTACCTCCCGGCCGACGTCACCGCCCCGGCGCTGGCCCGGCACGAGGTCCGGACGGCGCTGCTCGGCTTCGGCGTGTCCGAACGCGGGCTGGCCGACGTCCTGCTGGCCACGTCGGAGCTGGTCACGAACGCCTTCGAGCACGGCGAGCGGCCGCAGCGGCTGGAGCTGGAGTACGTCGAGGGCTACCTCACCCTGCGCGTCTACGACACCGGCGCGCTGCTGCCCGAGCTGCGGGAGCCCATTCCGGCACAGGCGCGCAGCCGCGGGCTGGTGCTGGTCCAGGCGCTGTCGGTGGACTGGGGCTTCGAACGCTGCCCCGGCGGCAAGTTCGTCTGGGCGGTCTTCCGCCTCCCGGACGCCTGATCAGCGCAGCTCGCGCGCCGCTTCGGTCTCCCCGATCCGCTCCCGGAACGGCTTCCGGTCGAGCGCCTCGACGATCGCGTCCAGCAGCGCGCGCAGCGAGTACGGCAGCTCCGCTTCCAGCGCCTCCGCGGCCTCGGTCGTCGCCGCCCACTCCGCCTCGATCAACGGCAGCAGGTCGCGCGCCTTCGCGGTGAGCGACACGATCCGCTGGCGGGCGTCGGCGCCCGCCTCGAGCGCGACGAGCCCGGCCCGGTTCATCTGCGCCACGGTCTGGCTGGCCGCCGAGTGCGTCACGCGCATCTCCGCGGCGAGGTCGCGGATGGCCAGCGGGCCGCGCGCCAGCAGCGCCCGCACCACCGGCGAGTACCGCGGGCGGTAGTCGTCGAGGCCGATGTCGGCGAGGAACCGCGCGACGTCGCCCTCGAGGATTTCGAGGACGTGCCGCATCCGGGTCCCGAGCCCGTCCGGACCCGAAGTCATGGCCATGACGGCCGATCATAGGCGGGGCGTGTGCTTGGATCGCGGTATGGAGAACCGGAAGATCGCCCGGCTGGGCCGCGAGGTGTCCGTCGTCGGGCTCGGCTGCTGGCAGCTCGGTGCCGACTGGGGCGAGGTCGACGAGAACGACGCGCTGGGCGTGCTGCACGCGGCCGCCGACAACGGTGTCACCTTCTTCGACACCGCCGACGTCTACGGCGACGGCCGCAGCGAGCGGCTGGTCGGCCGGTTCCTCGCCGACCGCGGCGACGTCTTCGTGGCGACCAAGATGGGCCGCCGGGTCGAGCAGGTGCCGGAGAACTACGTCGCCGAGAACTTCCGCGAGTGGAACGACCGGTCGCGCCGCAACCTCGGCGTCGACACGCTCGACCTGGTCCAGCTGCACTGCCCGCCGACGCCGGTGTACTCCTCCGACGCGGTGTACGACGCACTGGACGCGATGGTCGACGAGGGCCGTATCAAGGCGTACGGCGTGAGCGTCGAGACGTGCGAAGAAGCGTTGACGGCGTTGGCGCGGCCGAACGTGGCGTCGGTCCAGATCATCCTGAACTGCCTGCGCCTCAAGCCCCTGGAGCGCGTGCTGCCGGCCGCGGCGGAGGCGGGCGCGGGGATCATCGCGCGGGTGCCGCTGGCGTCGGGCCTGCTGTCCGGGCGGTACACGGCGGACACGACGTTCGCCGAGAACGACCACCGGAACTTCAACCGCCACGGCGAGGCGTTCGACGTCGGCGAGACGTTCTCGGGCGTGCCGTACGAGGCCGGGCTGGCGGCCGTCGAGCGGCTGCGCGGGCTGGTGCCGGAGGGTCAGGCGCTGGCGCGGTTCGCGCTGCGATGGATCATCGACCAGCCGGGCGTGAGCACGGTCATCCCGGGCGCGCGCAACGCCGCGCAGGCCACGGCGAACACCGCGGCGGCGGCGCTGCCCGCGTTGTCCCCCGAGGCACTGGCGGGCGTCCGCGAAACGTACGACGAACTGATCCGGCCGCTGGTGCACGATCGCTGGTGAGCCCGGCATGATGGGCCGATGATGACGCCCGAAGAGCTCCTGACCACCACCAGGACCGTGCGCAAGCGGCTCGACCTGGACCGTCCCGTGCCGCTCGACCTGGTGAAACACTGCGTGCAGGTGGCGTTGCAGGCGCCGAGCGGCTCGAACACGCAGCGGTGGCAGTGGCTGGTCGTCACCGACCCCGGGCAGCGCGCGGCGCTCGGGCAGCTCTACAGCCGCGCGTGCCACGAGTACCTGGCGTCGCCGAACGCGGCGGGCAAGCAGTTCGCGGACGACCCGTCGCGGGCCCCGGTGCAGAAGCGGGTCGGCGACAGCGTCGCGTACCTGGCCGACCGGATGGGTGACGTCCCGGTGCTCGTGGTGCCGTGCCTGGAGACGGCGTCCGCGGAACTGCCGCCGGGCAACCAGGCCGGCCTGTGGGCGTCGCTGCTCCCGGCGGTGTGGAGCTACATGCTGGCGGCCCGGTCGGTCACGCTCGGCACGGCCTGGACGACGCTGCACCTGAAGTACGAGCAGGAAGCGGCCGAGGTGCTGGGGCTGCCGAAGAACGTCCACCAGGCGGCCCTGATCCCGACGGCGTTCTACACCGGCGAGACGTTCAAGCCCGCGGCGCGGCAGCCCCTGGAAGAGGTCCTGCACCTCGACCGCTGGTGACCGCCCGCGAAGGCCTCCTTGCCGGGGCAGAGGGGGGACGTCGGCAAGGAGGCCTTCACCGCCTTTCGGCGAGCGGGAGGCTCAACCGGTGTAGGCCTTGAAGATGTTCGTGAACTCGTACAGCGACTGGGAAATCCCCGAGCAGGTCGCCACCGCGCCGCCGCCGGGGCAGCCGCCGTTGTCGCGGCCCGCCGACCAGAAGCCGATGCTCGCCACGTGGTTGGCCTGCGCGTAGGACAGCAGCTGCCGCGCCGCCGCCTGGTCGGTGATCGAGCCCGTGTCGTTGCGGCCGATCATCGGGGTCAGGCCGAGCAGTCCCTTGAGCTCCGCGTCGGACTTCGCCGGCCAGATCGTCTTCAGCTGGCCCAGCGTCGCGTTGGCCGCCGAGATCAGCGCGTCGCCCCACGAGCCGCTGTAGCCGAAGTCCATCAGCATCGGGTTGACCACGACGTTCAGCCCGCGCGAGGCCGCGTCCTGCAGGATCTGCACCGAGAACGGGTCCATCCCGTAGTCCTGCCCCTGGATCCGCATGGTGTAGCTGATGTGCGTGCCGCGCTGCTGCTGGAGCCGCAGCAGGGCCTGGTTGACCATGGCGGTCGGGATGGACGCCTCCACGTCGACGTCGAGGCTGTTGCTGCCCACGGCGTCGAGCGTCTTCACGTACGCGTTGTACAGCGCGTCCACCGAGCCGCACACGTTCTCCAGGTACGGGCCGAGCGCGCCACCGGACGCGACCGTGACACCGCCGCCCAAACCGCGTAACGCGTTGACGTCGTTGATGATCCGCGAATCCAGGAGCGGGACCGTGCCGCCCCACTGCGGGTCGCAGCCGAGGCTGCTGCCGAGCGCGAAGGCGAGCGTGAAGTTCTTCTGCCCGGTCGCGTTCGCCACCGAGACCAGCGACGGCGTCGCCATCGTGATGTCGATGTACGGCGAGACGCGTGCGCTGCCCCCGGTCGGCGGCGGCGTGGTGGTGGTCGTCGTCGACGGCGTGGTGGGCGTGGTCGTCGGTACCGTCGTTCCCGCGCAGGGCTGGCCGTTCAGCTTGCAGTTCGCGGGCAACCCGCTGCCGCTGACCAGGAAACCGAAGCTCGTCGACGCCCCGGCCGCGACGCTGCCGTTGTACTCGCGGTTGGCGAACGAGTGGTGCGCGCCGCTCGGGGTGTCGAGCGCGTCCCAATAGGACCCGAGCGTCGAGCCCGCCGGCAGATCGAACTCCAGCTTCCAGCTCGTCAGCGCCGACGTGCCCGCGCTGATCGTGTACTTGGCCTGGTAGCCGGAGCCCCAGTTCGAGTCGGTCGAGAACGCCGCCGACGACGCGGTGGCCGCGGTGGCGGGCGAGACGACGAGGACCGTCGCCACCGAGAGGATCGACGCGGCGAGTGCGAGCTTGGCTTTCACGGTCCCTCCTCAGCGGACGGTCAGGGTGAGCCGTTGGATGCCCCAGGCATCGGCCTGGGAGCCGGGCAGCCAGACGTCGACGATGTCGTCCTTGATCCAGCTGCCGATGTCCGCCGCGTAGCACTCGCCGTAGCCGGGGACCGAAAACCGGGTGCCCCACGGGATGATCCGGGCGTCGACGGCGCAGAAGCCCGGTCCGGCGTTGTAGCCGAGCGCGGTCTGGGCGACGTCGTTGTAGGACGTGACGCGGTAGTTCAGCGTGGTGCCGGCGGGGATGCGGTAGGGCGCGAGCCGGTTGCCGGTGTCGAGGCGGTAGGCGGTCGAGATCTGGCCGAGCGAGCCGGGCGAGTTGTCCTCCGCCGTCATCGCGTAGAGCTGGTAGTTCGCGTCCTGGCACGGGCTCGCGTCGGTGACGGTGAGCGTCGGCTGGCCCCAGTCGCTGATCCACTGCAGGGCCTGGCCGTTGCGGAACGCGCGGTACGCCTTCGCGCCGGAGACGCGGGCGAAGGTGAAGGTGACCCGGCCGTCGGCGCCGAGCCCGCCGCTGACGGAACCGGGCGCGGGCAGCCGGTTCGTCACGTCGACGGCGCCGACGAGCGTGCCGGGCCCGTGCCCGCCGGTGACCGGGCGGTCCGGGATCGGGCCGGAGTAGAAGTGCTGGCAGACAGGCAAAACCGCGGCCGAAGCGGGCGCGGCGGGAGCGAGCAGACCGCCGGCGGCGAACGCCGCCAACGCGAGGACCCGGGCTGAGCGCATGACGGGAAACCTCCATGGTGGGGACCGGGGTGGAGGTGACGCAAGCGGGTTCACCGCTGGAAAACGACGTTAAGTGGCCTGGACCACACAGTCAATAGGTCTAGACCTTTAAGTTTTTCGGTACCCGAACGGCTCAGCCGAGGTAGCTCACCAGTCGGTCGGCCAGCTCGGCCGGGTGGCTGAGGGTGACGCAGTGCGGGCCGTCGATCTCGTCCGGCGTCACGCCCAGCCGGTCCCGGGCGACGCGGCGCTGGAAGTCCGGCGGGAAGAACCGGTCGTCGCGGCAGAGCAGCACCCGCGTCGGGACGTCGGGGTAGGCGGCGAGCGGCCACGGCTCGTCCCACTCCTTGCTGACCTGCTCGCGGCCGTGCGCCTGGCACTGCTCGGCCAGCTCGGCCGGGACGCCGTTGAAGAACTGCTCTTCCTCCGACAGCCCGGACGGCGCGGCGAAACCGGTGTTGCCCCACCACTGCCCCGGCGGTTCGGCCGGCGCCGGGATCATCCCGGCCAGGTAGACGAGCAGCCGCGCCCGCACCTTCGACGCGACCAGCGGTGCCGTGAACCCGCCGTACGAATGCCCGACGACGGCGACGTCCGACGCGTCACCCAGCGCCGCCAGCACGGTGTCGACGAACGAAGAAAGCCCGGCCGCCGGGTCGGTGATCGGCAGGTCCGGCGCCACGAAGTCGTGGCCGCGGGCGACCAGTTCCGGGCCGAGCAGGTGGAAGTCCCAGCCGCTGCCACCGCCCCCGTGGATCAGCGCGAAAGTCGTCATGGCGGCCAGCTCAGCAGCGGCGCAGCATGTCCGTCAAGGCGGTCTTCTCCCCCTGCGTGATCGTCAGGCCGTAGTGGTGCTTCACCACGATCCAGTCGGTCGCGTAGGTGCACCAGAACGACACCAGCGGCGGTTTCCACTGGTCCGGAGCCTTGTCGCTCTTCTGCTGGTTGACGTTGTCGGTGACGGCGAACAGCTGCGGCAGGGTCAGGTCGTTGGCGAACTGCTCGCGCTTCTCGGCCGTCCACGTCTTCGCGCCGCTCACCCACGCCTGGCCGAGCGGGACCATGTGGTCGATGTCGACGTCGGTCGGCTTCGTCCACGTCTCGCCGTCGTAGATGCTCGTCCACGTCCCGGAGGTCGCCTTGCAGTCCTTGTCGGTCTGGACGTCCTTGCCGTCGCGCTTGAGCACGACCTCGCGGGTGTCGCAGCCGCCGCCCTGGCTGTCCCAGTGCTTGAACTTCTCGCGCGAGTAGCCGTCCATGGACGTCCGCGCGGCGATCGTCAGCTCGTCGAGCTGCTTCTGCGCGTCGGCGGCGCTCACCGGCACCGGGCCCGCGGTGGACGGCGGGGTCGCGCCCGCGCCTCTGCTCGTCACCCAGTACCCGAAGAGGGCGACCGCGAGCAGCGCGACTACCAGCAGGATCCGTTGCGTCACGCTGAGCCGAAAGCTGCGGGCCGCCAAGATTTTCTCCTCTCACCTGCGCGTGGGCGCGGCGTAGTCTCACCCGTGCCGGCCGGGGACAACCGCGCCGACACGACGACCTGGCGCGAATGTGATCTCGCCCACCCACGGCGGTGTCACACCGGGCCCAAGAACTGCGACTACCGGAGCAGGACCCATCCGGAGGGAGCAGCCGATGCCCGGTCGGCTCAAGAAGTTCGACGAGTTCTTCCAGCGCAAAGCCGCGGAAGGCGGAAACGTCGTCGCCATGGCCAGGATGGGTTCGGCCATGCGCGAGCGCGGGGAGCTGGCCGAAGCCGAGAGCTGGTTCCGCAAGGCCGCCATGGGTGGCGACCGCGTCTCGATGACGTCGCTGGCCCACCTGCTGGCCGAGCGCGGCGCCCAGGAAGAGGCCGAGCGCTGGTACCACGAAGCGGCGCTGGCCGGTGAGCCGCACGGGATGCTGAACCTCGCCCGCGCGTACGAGCGGCAGGGCAAGCGCGACGAGGCCCAGCACTGGTACGGCGAGGCGGCCCGCACCGGCGACCTGCCCTCGATCGCCGCGCTCGGGCACCTGCTCCGCGAACAGGGCCGGGGCGAGGAGGCCGAGTCGTGGCTGCGGCAGGCCGCCGAAGCCGGGACCACGAGCGCGATGATCGACCTGGGCATCGTGCTGCGCGACCGCGGCCAGGCGGCGGAAGCCGCCCGGTGGTGGCGTTCGGCCGCGCTGGCCGGCGACCTCGCCGCCACCTGCCAGCTCGGCAGGCAGGCCGAACGGCTCGGCAGGCCGGCCGACGCCGAATCGTGGTACCGCCAGGGCGCGACCGGCGGCAACAGCGAGGCGATCGTCCGGCTGGGACTGCTCCTGCACCGCCGCGGCGACCTCGAGGAGGCGGAGAGCTGGTACCTCGACGCGGCCGAGCGCGGCGACCCGGCGGCGATGACGAACCTCGGCGTGCTGGCCCGCAACCGCGGCGACGAGGGCGAAGCCGCCGCCTGGTACCGCAAGGCCGCCGAGCACGGCAGCGTCCCGGCGCTCACCAACCTCGGCCACCTCGCCGAGCACCGCGAGGACTTCGCGGAGGCCGAGCAGTGGTTCCGCCGCGCCGCCCGGACCGGCGACGTCCAGGGCATGCTGAGCCTGGCGCGGATGCTGCGTTCGCGCGGCGCCGCCCAGGAGGCCGAGCAGTGGCTCGCCCGCGCCGAGACCGTGCAGGACGACCGCGAGCACCACGTCTGACTATTGTGTGAGCCAATTCACAGTTCTAGCCTGGACGGATGAGGCCACGAGTCCTGGTCGCGAGCATCGGCAACATCTTCCTGAGTGATGACGGTTTCGGCGTCGAAGTGCTGAAGGAACTGGACCGGGCGGGCCTGCCACCGTGGGTGCAGATCGCGGACTACGACATCGCGACGGTCCACCTGGCCTACGACCTGACCGGCGGCTACGACACGACGATCCTGCTGGACGCCACCCCGCACGGCCGGCCACCGGGCACGCTCTCGCTCGCCGAGGGCATCGACACCCACGCCCTCCGCGGCGACGCGATCTTCCAGCTGCTCCGCCTGCTGGGCGGCGACGCGGGCCGCGTCCTGGTGCTGGGCTGCGAACCGGCGTGCGTCGACGGCGGGATCGGCCTGTCCCCCGAGGTCGAGGCCGCGGTCCCGGCCGCGGTGCGCGCGGTCACCGAACTGGCGTGGGGCGCGACCCCGGAGCTGCCGGCGCGGGTGCGCACCGAGGTCTGATCACTTCCCGGCCCACGCCGCCAGGTCCGGCAGGTCCGGCGGCTGCCGGAGCGCGTCCAGGACGACGTTCACCCCCGCCCGCAACGGCGTTCCCCGGCGGACCACCGCCGTGATCGTGCGGGTGACCGGAGTGGACAGCTCGCGCGTCGCCACGCGGTAGCGGCGGTCGACCGCCAGGCCCGGCAGGAGCGCGATCGACAGCCCGGCCTCGACGTGCTGCAGCGTCATCAGGTAGTTGCTGAAGCGGCACACCACCCGCGGCTCGAAGCCGGACTCACGGCACAGGCGCAGCGTCAGGTTCGCCATGTACGACTGCGGCACGTCCAGCGCCCACGGCGCGTCCGCGTAGGCCGACAGGACCGCCGGGCCGCGCGGGGCGTCCGGCGGGGTGACCAGGACGATCGGGTCAGTCGCCAGCGGGACGATGTCGAGGTCCGGGCCGAGCGGCTGCTCGACGAAGTCGGTCGTGGTGATGATGACGTCGGCGTCGCCGCCGCGCAGGGCCGGGATGCTCTCGTGCGGCTCCAGCTCCAGCAGCTGGACCTCGAGGTGCGGGTGCGCCAGCCGACTCACCGCCGGGACGGCGAGGGTGTGGATCGCGCTCTGGAACGCGCCGAGCCGGACCAGGCCGGCCGGCTCGCCGCCGAGGCTGCGCAGCTCCGCCTCGACGGTGTCCATGTGGTCGAGGATCGCCCGCGCGCGGCGGGCCAGCACCAGCCCGGCCGGGGTCAGGCGGACCCGGCGGCCGGTGCGTTCCAGCAGCTGGGTGCGGGTTTCCGCTTCGAGCACCGCGAGCTGCTGCGACACGCTGGACGCGCTGAGGTTGGCGGCCTGCGCCACCGCACGGACCGTGCCCAGGGTGTCGAGCTTGCTCAGCAGCGACAGCCGCCACGGGTTCAGCATGCCGCCATTGTTGTCCGGCAAAACCGAACAACAAAGCCGGAATTGTGAGATGGACGTGGCGCTCGGCGCCGACTTACCGTCGAAGCCATGGCCGCAACCTTCTGGGACGACGCCGACCGCCACCTCGTGCGGTACGGCGGTGCGTTCACCCGCGAAATCATCGACCGCGCCGAGGGCAGCTTCGTCTTCACCGAAGACGGCCGCCGCATCCTCGACTTCACCTCCGGCCAGATGAGCGCGATCCTCGGGCACTCGCACCCGGAGATCGTCGAGACCGTCCGGCGGCAGGCCGCGAAGCTGGACCACCTGTTCAGCGGCATGCTGAGCCGCCCGGTCGTCGACCTCGCGCGGCGCCTGGCCGGCACGCTGCCGGACCCGCTGGAGAAGGCCCTGCTGCTGACCACCGGCGCCGAGTCGAACGAGGCCGCCGTGCGAATGGCCAAGCTCGTCACCGGCAAGCACGAGATCGTCTCGTTCGCCCGCTCGTGGCACGGCATGACCCAGGCCGCGGCGAGCGCGACGTACAGCGCGGGCCGGAAGGGGTACGGCCCGGCCGCGCCCGGCAACTTCGCCATCCCGGTCCCCAACGCCTACCGGCCGGACTTCACCGACGCGGCCGGCGAGCTGGATTGGCGGCGCCAGCTGGACTTCGGGTTCGAGCTGATCGACGCGCAGTCGGTCGGCAGCCTGGCCGCGTTTCTGGCCGAGCCGATCCTGAGTTCCGGCGGCGTCATCGAGCCGCCACCCGGCTACTTCGCTGCCCTGGCCGAGAAGTGCCGGGAACGCGGCATGCTGCTGATCCTCGACGAAGCCCAGACCGGCCTCTGCCGCACCGGTTCCTGGTACGCGTTCGAGCGCGACGGCGTCGTCCCCGACATCCTGACGCTGTCCAAGACGCTCGGCGCGGGCCTGCCGCTGGCCGCGGTGCTGACGAGCGCCGAGATCGAGCAGGAGGCGCACGACCGCGGCTTCCTGTTCTTCACCACGCACGTCTCGGACCCGCTCCCGGCGGCGGTCGGCAACACGGTCCTGGACGTACTGGAGCGCGACCGCCTCGACGCGCGGGCGCTTTCCCTCGGCGCGCTGCTTCGCCAGGGCCTCGAGGAACTCGCCTCCCGGCACGAGGTGGTCGGCGACATCCGGGGCCGCGGCCTGCTGGCCGGGCTGGAACTGGTGGTGGACCGCGAAACCAAGCGCAGCTCGGACGAGCTGGGCGCCCGCGTCACCCGGCGGTGCCTCGAACTCGGGCTGCACATGAACATCGTGCAGCTGCCGGGGATGGGCGGGGTGTTCCGGATCGCGCCGCCGCTGACGGCGTCCGACGAGGAGATCGGGCTCGGCCTGGAGATCCTCGACCAGGCGATCGGCGACGTCGTCAAAACGCTCTGACCGGGGAATCCGCGGGCCCGGCGCGACGTTCCAAGAGGAAACTGTGTCGCGAAGGAGCTACGCCATGGCTCTCGGCTTCCGCAGTCACCCGCTCACCGTCGACCTGCCGGTCGTCGCGCTCACGCTCGCGGCGATCGCGCACTGGATCCGCGGCGCCCCCGAGGACGCGCTGATCTTCCTGGTGGTCACCTTGGCGCTCCTGGTGACCGAGCGCCCCCGCGCGGACACCGCGGTCCTCGGGGATCCGTTCCGGGTGCCGGGGTTCGCCGTCGTCGCGGCCGGGCTGCTGGTGCTGGCGTTCGGCCGCGACAGCCTCCCGGTGGCGGTCGCCATCTCGGCGATCGGCCTGGTGGCGCTGTTCGCGGAGTGGCGCGACCCGTCGCTGCCCGCCGACCGCCCGGTCCCGCGCCGGGCGTGGCTGTGGTCGGCGGTGGCGCTTTCGTGGTGCGGCTGGGAGCTGCTGTCGTTCGTCTACGAGCAGGCGGCGGGCGGGCTGTCGGAGACCCACCCGACGATGAGCGACCTGGTCGACCCGCTGCTGACCAGCCGCTGGGTCCAGGCGCTGGCGATCACCGGCTGGCTCGCGGCCGGTCTCGCGATGCTCCGCGCGGCGGCGCTGGCGAGGCGGTCGTGAGCACCCGGATCGTCACCGAGCTGGGCTTCGGGCTGATCGTCCTGGCCGCGATCGGCCTGGGCGTGGCCAGCCACCTGGCCCCGAAGCGAGTCCCGAAGCTGACGAGCGTCCTCGCCGTGGTGATGCGGCGCAGGAGCGCGCGGATCGCGTTCGTGCTGGCCTGGTGGTGGGTCGGCTGGCACTTCTTCGTGGGGCGGTGAGTCGTGAGTGTTTAGGGCGGTTCTAACCGCCCTAAACACTCACGACGTCAGAAGCCCGCCGTCACCTTGGTGAAGTCCCAGTCGTTCTGGGCGATGCCGCTGCACGCCGACTGGACGCCGCCGCCGGGGCAGCCCCGGTCGCGGTTGACCGACCAGAACGCCAGGCGCGCGATCTTGTTCGTCTTGGCCCAGTTGGTGATCTGGGTCCAGGTCGACAGATCGGTCAGCTCCTGCTGGTCGGACAGGCCGTTCATGCCCGAGATGCCGAGGTGGGCGTACGCCGTGGCGTCGGACCACCCGAACGTCGACTTCAGCTTGTCGCGCAGGCCGTTCGCCGCGCTCACCGTGCTGTTGTACATGTTCGCGCCGCCGCCGAAGTCGAACGGCATGATCGTGTACACGTCCACGTTCGCACCCAGGGCCTTCGACTGGTCGATGAGCCGGTTCCCGTAGTAGTTGGGGCCGGTCGTCGACGTGCCGAAGGTCAGGATCGTCTGGATCCCCGGGTTGTTCTGCTTGACGATCTTCAGCGCGCCCAGGATCCGGTCCTGCACGGCCTCGTTCTCGAACTCGTCGGAGTTCTCGATGTCGATGTCGATCGCCTTCAGCCCGTAGGCGTTGATCACCTGCTGGTAGGCGCCGGCCAGCGCGGCGGACGTCGAGCAGTTCGGCCCGAGCTTGTTACCGCTCCAGCCGCCGAACGACGGGACGACCTGGCCGCCCGCCGCCTTGATCTGCGAGATCGCGGTGGCGTCGGCGCTGCCCGAGAGCGGACGGCTGCTGTCCCACGCCGGGTTGCAGCCACCGGAGGCGTTGATGAACGCCATGGTGAACCACTTGATCCCGGTCGCGTTCATCACCGTCTGCGGGTTCGGCGGGCTGCCCCAGCCCATGTAGAGGTACGGCGCGCCACGGCCACCCGGCGGGGGCGGCGTGGTGGTCGTCGGCGGGGTTGTCGTCGTAGGAGGCGTCGTGGACGTGGGGGGTGTGCCCCCGGCGTCGCACGAACCCCCGTTCAGCTTGCAGTTCGACGGCGCGACGTACGAACCGGAGTACGTCACGTTGAAGCCGAAGCTCGCGCTGGCGCCGTTGGCGACGTTGCCGTTCCACGAGTTCTTCACCGTGACGTGCTGACCGGACGCGGTGTAGCTGCCGTCCCACAGCGACGAGATCTTCGCGCCGCTGGGCAGGTCGAACTCGACGGTCCAGCTCGGCAGCGTCGCGCCCGAGCCGTTGTTAATCGTGTACTTGCCTTCGTACCCGGTGCCCCAGTCGGAGCCCTTGGTGAAGGTCGCGGACACGCCACCCGCCGCGTTCGCCGGGGCGATCACGAACATCGCGCCGATCGTCGCGGCCGCGGCCGCCAGCCCGAGCGCGGGCAACCACCGGCGCCTCATGACAGGCCGTTCTTCATCGCGGTGATGAGCTCGCCGCCGGTGGTGTCGCCGGTCAGCTCCCAGAAGAAGGCGCCGCCGAGACCCTGCTGCCTGGCGTAGGACATCTTCCCGCCGATGGTCGCCGGGGTGTCGTAGCTCCACCAGTTGCTGCCGCACTTGGCGTACGCGGTGCCGGCGAAGGTGCCGGTCGACGGGCAGGTGTTCTTGAGGACCTTGTAGTCCTCGATGCCCTGCTCGTACGTGCCCGGCGCGGGGCCGGTCGCGGTGCCGCCCGGGGTGCTCTGCGTGACGCCGGTCCAGCCGCGGCCGTAGAACCCGATGCCCAGCAACAGCTTGCTCGACGGGACGCCCTTGCTCTTCAGCTTCTGGATCGCCGCGTCGGAGTAGAAGCCCGGGGTCGGGATACCGGTGAAGTTGGTCAGCGGCGAGTGCGGGGCCGTCGGACCCTGCGCCGCCCACGCGCCGAAGTAGTCGTAGGTCATGACGTTGTACCAGTCGACGTACTGCGCGGCGCCGCCGTAGTCCGCGACGTCGAGCTTGCCGCCGCTGCTGCCGTCCGCCGTGATGGCCGAGGTGATGAGGAACGACGAGCCGAACTTCGCCCGCAGCGCGCCCATCAGGTTCTTGTAGGCCGCGGCACCACTGGTGTCACAGGAAAGGCCGCACGCGTTGGGGTACTCCCAGTCGATGTCGATGCCGTCCCAGATGTCCGCCCAGCGCGGGTCCTTGAGCAGGTTGTAGCAGGACTGCGCGAAGGCGGCGGCGTTCTGCGAAGCCTGGCCGAAGCCGCCGGAGTAGGTCCAGCCGCCGAACGACCAGATGACCTTGAGGCCCGGGTGCAGCTTCTTCAGCTTGCGCAGCTGGTTGAAGTTGCCCGCGACCGGCTGGTCCCAGGTGTCGGCGACGCCGTCGACGCTGCCCGCGGCGTCGTAGGTCTTCTGGTAGTCGGCGTACGGGTCGTCGTTCGCGGTGCACTGCCCGTTCTTGACGTTGCCGAACGCGTAGTTGATGTGGGTCAGCTTGCTCGCCGAGCCCGAGGTTTCGATGTTCTTGACGTGGTAGTTGCGCCCGTAGACGCCCCACTGCACGAAGTAGCCGACGTTCTTCAGCCCACCCGGCGGGGGCGGCGTGGTGGTCGTCGGCGGCGTGGTCGGGGTGGTGGGGTTGGTGGTCGGCTGGGTCGGCGTCGTCGGCGTGGTGGTCGGGGTCCCACCGCCGGCGTCGCACGAACCGCCGTTCAGCTTGCAGTTGGCGGGCGCCGAGTAGGTGCCGGAGTAACTGACGTTGAAGCCGAAGCTGGCGCTCGCGCCGTTGGCGACGTTGCCGTTCCAGCTGTTCTTGACGGTGACGTGCTGCCCGGAGGCGGTGTAGCTGCCGTCCCAGAGCGAGGAGATCGCCGCGCCGGACGGGAGGTCGAACTCGACCGTCCAGCTGGGCAGCGTCGCGCCGGAGCCGTTGTTGATCGTGTACTTGCCTTCGTACCCGGTGCCCCAGTCGGAGCCCTTCGTGAAGCTGGCCCCGACACCACCGGCGGCGCTCGCCGGCACGGTGACGAGACCGACCGCGATCGCGCCGACCGCGGTGAACAGACCGAGGAGGTGCCATCTCTTTCTGGACATTGCTCTCCCTTGAGCCAGGTGCGCAGGACGGCGGACACCAACACCGGCGGCGGGGACCAGGCCGGTGCTTTGCGCCGTTTTGCGAAGACGGTACGTGGTCCAGACCAATTATGGAAGAACAACTACGTACCGTGCTGAAGGGTGGGTGAGCGGCCCGGAAGGAGCCACCGCACTGGTCTAGTCCAGTTACGGAAAGCAGCCGGAGACCCGCCCCTCAAAGGCCGCGCGCGGTGATGTCGCCGACCGCGGTGGTCGCGTGGATCGTCAGCTCCGCACTCCCGCTGTTCTTCAGCGAGTTGCGGATCCGCCCGTGGGACGTGCCCGCGTCCAAGGCGGCCGACACCCCGGCCCCGATCTCGATGTCGCCCGCCTCGGTGTGCAGCCGCACCGTGCCCGGGCCGGCTTCGACGATGCGCAGGTCGCCCTTGCTCGTGCGGAGTTCCGCGTCGCCCGTCAGGCGGCCGATCGAGATGTCGCCGGCGCGGGTGGTGACGTGGGCGGTCGCGGCTTCGTCGAGGTCGATCGAGCCGCTTTCCGTCTCGGCGACGACCGCTCCCAGGCGCCCGACGGCCAGGAATTCGGCGTCGGCCGCCTTCAGCTCGACGCGGGAGCCGGCGGGCAGGCCGACCGTCACGTCGATGACGCCGGACGGGCCGAAGTACTGGTTCTTCGCCGTGGCCGTGATCCGCAGGACGCCGTCGCCGTGGTCGACGGTGGTCTGCTCCGCGGCCTTCGCGTCGCGGGTCTTGGCCGCGTCCGCGGGCCGGATCTCGACCGTGGTGTCGGCGCGGTCGGTGGCGACGAACCGGACGCGCGCCGCGGGAACGGTCACGACGGCGGCGATCGGGGCGGGGGTGGGGAACGTGGTCATGGTGGTGTCTCCTGAGCGATCGTGTTCTCTTGGTGTGAGAACGACGATCGCCGGGGCCGCTGACACGGCGTGGCCACCGCGCTGACGCGGCTCAGTCAGCGGGCCGCGCGTCGGCGAGGGCCGTGGCGATGAGGGCGACCGTCGGGTCGTCGTCACCGGCCAGCCGACGCAGGAGGTCGCGAGGGCCGGGCCCCGGCAACTCGGCCAGAGCCTGCGCCAGGCGGATCCGCACGGCGGTGTCCGCGGTGAGTTCGGCGGCGAGCGCGGCCAGGATCCGTTCGCCGCGGCCGGGGTCGAGCGACAGCGTCCCGAGCACTTCGGACGCCTCGACGTCGTTCGTACCCTCCACCACCATGCCGACGAGCACCGGCACGGCGGCCGTCACGCCCCGGTTCCCCGCGGCCAGCGCCGCGCGCG
>NZ_JAAGNB010000575.1:0-32108 GCF_010550475.1 Amycolatopsis sp. SID8362 | reverse complement strand
CGCGGCCCGCCTCGGCGAGGTCGTCCGCGCCGCCCGCGGGCCGGCCGTGCTCAGGGTGGGCCAAACCGGCCCAGGCTGACCGGGGCCGCGGCCACGATCCTGGGTCCCGGGTGGATCGCGGTGACCGGCGTCACTTGCTTCGAATTCGAAGCAGTTGTACTGTGCTCTTCAGTTGCTTCGAATTCGAAGCTTTTCCCGAAAGCGAGAAGTCCCATGAAGGCAGTGCGTTTCCACGACTACGGCACCCCCGACGTCCTGCGCTACGAGGACGCGGACCTCCCGGTCCCCGCCGCCGGGCAGGTCCGGCTGCGCGTCGCCGCGACGTCGTTCAACCCGGTCGACGGCAACATCCGCGGCGGTTTCATGCGCGGCCCGATCCCCGTCGAGCTGCCGCACACCCCCGGCATCGACGTCGCGGGCACGGTCGACGAGCTGGGCGAAGGCGTCGACGGCCTCGCGGTCGGCGACCGGGTCGTCGGCTTCCTCCCGATGGACGGCGCGGGCGCGGCCGCGGAGTACGTCGTCGCCCCGGCGTCGGTCCTCACGCCGGCACCGGCGAACGTCCCGCTGGCCGACGCCGCGGCGTTGCCGCTGGTGGGGCTGACCGCGTACCAGGCGCTGTTCGACCACGCCGGGCTGACCGCCGGTCAGCGCGTGCTGATCAACGGAGCCGGCGGCGCGGTCGGCGGCTACGCGGTGCAGCTGGCCAAGGAGGCGGGCGCCCACGTCATCGCGACGGCGGGCCCCCGCAGCGGCGACGCGGTCAAGGCGGCGGGCGCCGACGAGATCATCGACCACACGGCGGTTTCGGTGCCCGCGACGGTGACGGAGCCGGTGGACGTGGTGCTCAACCTGGCCCCGGTCGACCCGTCGGAGCTGGCGGCGCTGGTGGCGGTGATCCGGCCGGGCGGGGTGCTGGTGAACACGACGGTGTGGATGCCGGCGCCGTCCGACGAGGCACGGGGTGTGCGGGGGGTCGACCTGTTCGTCCGCAGTGATGCGGAGCAGCTGGCGAAGCTGGTGGCGCTGGTCGAGCGGGGCGAGCTGCGGGTGGAGGTCGCGGAGCGGGTGGCACTGCCGGAACTGGCGGCACTGCACGCGCGGGCGGCTGAGGGCGGGGTGCACGGGAAGGTCGTTGTCGTCCCAGCCTGAAGATCAGCAAGGCGCGAGGAGCACGCCGCGGTCAGGACAGGAACGCGCGCAGCAGGGACGCCGTCCCCTCGATGTGCTCCGCCATCGCCTGCCGCGCCGCGACCGCGTCGCCCGCCAGGATCGCGTCGACGATGGCTTCGTGCTGGGCGTTCGAGTGCTCGAGGTTGGGCGGGAGCAGCGGGATGCGGTCGAGCAGCTGGTTGACGCGGGTGCGGGCGTCGGCCATCGCCGTGGTCAGGGAGCCGGATGCGGTGACCTCGGCGATTGCCAGGTGCAGGCGGGAGTCCTTGCGGCGGTAGTCGTCGAGGTTGGCGCCCGCGGCCTCGGCGAGCGTGCCGGTGAGGTGCTGGCGGTCGGCGGGGCTCAGCGAACGCGCGGCGGCCATCTCGGCGGCGCCGGTTTCGAGGACGTAGCGGAGGCTCAGCGCGTCCTCGAGTGCGACGGCGTCGACCTTGCCGCTGGGTGACTTCTCGGAGGGTGCGGGGAGGCTGTCGTTCACGAACGTGCCGCCGTACCGGCCCCGCCGTGACTCCACGTAACCGGCGTCGGCTAGGGCGCGGATGGCTTCCCGCAGTGTCACGCGGCTGACGCCGAGCCGCTCGGCCAGCTCCCGTTCCGAGGGCAGCCGCTCCCCCGCGCCGACCACCCCGAGCCGGATCGCCTGCAGCAGCCGCTCGACGGTCTCCTCGAAGGCGTTGCCCGCGCGAACCGGCCGGAACAGCGCTTCACCGGCGTTCGCCACCGAGGTCGACTCCATCCCGCGAGTCTAGGCCCCCGGTGTTCGTCACCGAGTGTTCACACCGGGGTGTTCGCCGCCCGGAAAACCGCTGGATCCGGACGGCCACGGTGAGCGACGATGGAGCGACCGACACCGAACATCGACGCAGGGGGCGATCCGGTGCACTTCCTGATGGCCGAGGACTTGGTCCACGAACGGGAGAACGAGCTGCGCCACGGCGTGCGCAACCGCCCTCCCGGCCGGGCGACGCCGAGACGCCGCACGGGCACGAGACGCCAGCAGTTCGGCTGGACCCTGGTCGAAGTCGGGTTGCGGCTGGCGACCGAGGACGAGCAGCGGAACTGACTCCTCGGTCCAGCACACTGTCGCCGCGCGTGTCTGGTGATCACCCTCAGCGATCGAGCAGTATAGTCGTGTCCGAGAGGAGGACGCGTGGATGACGACGTGAGGTTCGCCCGGCCGCTGATGAGCATGACCGATGCCGCTCGGCACCTGGGGATCCCGCAGCAAACGTTTCATCGCTGGGCGCGCGGCTATCCCCACGGCGGTCCGCTCCTCCACGTCTCCGAGCCGGAAAGCATTCGGCAGGCCAGCGTTCCGTTCATCGCCCTCGCCGAAGCGTGGGTTCTGGAGGGCCTCCGGCAAGCCGGCGTCCGCCCGCAGAAAATCCGGCCGGCTCTCAAGAAGCTGCAGAACGAGTTCGGACGCGAGTACGTCCTCGTGTCGCCCGCACTGGTGACCGATGGGATCTCGGTGCTCTGGGACTTCTCCAAGACCGAAGCCGGGGCAGGGCTGATCGAAGGGCGTTCCGGCCAGACGGTGATTCGCGAAATCGTCCAGGATTACCTGACATACGTGGGCTTCGGCACCGACGACTACCCGAACCACCTGAAGCTCAGGACTTTCGAACCGTCGAAAGTCGCCATCGACCCCTACCGGTCGTCGGGACAGCCGGTCTTCGTGGGCTCCGGCGCCCGTGTCTCCAACGTCGCGGCCATGCTGAGAGCAGGTGAAGAACCTGCCGTCGTCGCCGAAGAACACGGAATCGGCATCGAAGCCGTCCGAGCCGCCGCACGCGTGCTCCTGGGCCGCGCCGCCTGAGTTCTACCTCGACGAGAATGCCGTTACCCGTAGCGTGCGGCGTTTTCTGACCAACCTCGGCTACACCTGCCACACTCCGCCGGAGGTGTTCGGCACCCGCGCCGAATCGCTCGGCGCGGCAGACACCGAATGGCTGGGCCGGATCGCAGGAACCGGCTGGGTCGTCCTGAACCGGGACGCCAAGATCATGGAACGCCCTGACGAGTTGGCCGCGTACCGCTCCGCGAAGGTGCACATGTTCTACCTTCCCGGCGAAGCGACCCGCGACCTCCTCTTGCACCTCGTCGAAACAAACCTCACGAACATCATCACGCTGTCGGCTGATCGGACTCCGGACGTTTGGAAGATCACGCGGCATGGAGTCGAGCGCTTCGTAGTGCGGAAACGAAGACGCTGATCAGCACTCGATGACGTTCACCGCCAGTCCGCCACGGGCGGTTTCCTTGTACTTAACGCTCATGTCCGCGCCTGTCTCGCGCATCGTCTTGATCGCCTTGTCCAGCGTCACCACGTGGCTGCCGTCGCCGCGCATCGCCATGCGGGCCGCGTGGATCGCCTTCGACGCGCCCACCGCGTTGCGCTCGATGCACGGGATCTGGACCAGGCCGCCGACCGGGTCGCACGTCAGCCCCAGGTGGTGCTCCACGCCGATCTCCGCCGCGTTCTCGACCTGGGCCGGCGAGCCGCCGAGGACCTCCGTCAACCCCGCCGCCGCCATCGCCGACGCCGAGCCGACTTCGCCCTGGCAGCCGACCTCGGCGCCGGAGATCGAGCCCGTCTGCTTGAGGATCGAGCCGATCGCGCCCGCGGTGAGCAGGAACTTCACGATGCCGTCGTCGGTCGAGTGGCGGATGAAGCGCTGGTAGTAGTGCAGCACCGCCGGGATGATGCCCGCCGCGCCGTTGGTCGGGGCCGTGACGACCCGGCCGCCCGCCGCGTTCTCCTCGTTGACCGCCAGCGCGTACAGGCTCACCCAGTCCATGGCGTACAACGGGTCGTCCGCGCCGTCCTCGGCCAGCAGCTTTTCGTGCAGCGACTTCGCGCGCCGCGGCACCTTCAGCCCGCCCGGCAGGACGCCTTCGTGCGTGCAGCCGTTGCGGACGCATTCCGCCATGACCGCCCAGATGTCCAGCAGCCCGGACCGCACCTCTTCACGAGACCGCCACGCCAGCTCGTTCGCCAGCATGACCTCGCTGATCGGCATCCCGGTGGCGGCGCAGTGCCCGAGCAGGTCCGCGCCCGTGCGGAACGGGTACGGGACCGGCGTCGAGTCCTCGACGAACACCGTGTCCGTCTCGTACGACTCGTCGCGGACGAACCCGCCGCCGACCGAGTAGTACGTGCGCTCCCGCAGCAGCGAACCCGACCCGTCGAACGCCCGGAACACCATGCCGTTCGGGTGCGCGGGCAGCGACTTGCGCCGGTGCATGGTGAGGTCGTTGTCCTCGTCGAACGCGATCTCGCGCGTGCCGGCCAGCCGCAGCCGGCCGGACTCGCGGATCTCCGCGATGCGCCCCGGCACGGTGTCCGTGTCGATCTCTTCGGGACGTTCACCGGAAAGCCCGAGCAGGACGGCTTTGTCGCTGCCGTGGCCGAACCCGGTCGCGCCGAGCGAGCCGAACAGCTCGGCCTGGACGCGGGACGTCCGCGCGAGGTCGTCGCCGAGTCCGTCCACAAAGGTCAGTGCCGCCCGCATCGGCCCGACGGTGTGGCTGCTCGACGGGCCGATGCCGATGGAAAACAGGTCGAAGACGCTGATCGCCATTGATCCGCCCCTTCCTATCGCGCCAGCAGTGAGCTGGCTTCTTGCGCGGCCGGGCCCTGGTCGGCGAGGTGCCGCAGGTTCTCCGGCAGCTCCTCTCCACGGTAACCCTTGGTCTGCGCGTAGAGCCGTCCCGCGCGGTACGACGACCGGACCAGCGGCCCCGCCATCACACCCGCGAAGCCCATCGCCTCCGCCGCCTGCGAATGCTCGACGAACTCCTCCGGCTTCACCCACCGATCCACCGGGTGGTGCCGAGCAGACGGACGCAGGTACTGCGTGATCGTCAAGATCTCGCACCCCGCGTCGACCAGATCCTGCATGGCCGGCGCGACCTCGTCCGGGGTCTCGCCCATGCCCAGGATCAAGTTCGACTTCGTCACCAGGCCGAACTCACGCGCCTTCGTGATGACTTCCAGCGAACGCGCGTACCGGAAGCCGGGACGGATGCGCTTGAAGATCCGCGGCACCGTCTCCACGTTGTGCGCCAACACCTCCGGCCGCGACCCGAACACCTCGGCCAACTGCGCCGGATCCGCGTTGAAGTCCGGGATCAGCAACTCGACACCCGTACCCGGGTTCAACTCATGAATCTGCCGGACGGTCTCCGCGTACAACCACGCGCCACCATCCTCCAGGTCATCCCGGGCGACACCGGTGACCGTCGAGTACCGCAACCCCATCGCCTGCACCGACTCCGCGACCTTCCGCGGCTCCGTGCGGTCGAGGGCAGCGGGCTTTCCCGTGTCGATCTGGCAGAAATCACACCGCCGCGTGCACTGGTCCCCACCGATCAGGAACGTGGCCTCACGGTCTTCCCAGCACTCGTAGATGTTGGGACAACCCGCCTCTTCACACACCGTGTGCAGACCCTCACGGCGCACGAGACCCTTGAGTTCGGTGAACTCCGGCCCCATCCGCACCCGCGTCTTGATCCACGGCGGCTTCTTCTCGATCGGCGTCTCACTGTTGCGGACTTCCAGCCGCAGCAGCTTCCGGCCCTCGGGCAGCGCGCTCATCGCGAAAGGTCCGCGTACAACGGGTGCTTCGCGGCCAGCGCCTCGACGCGGTCACGCAGCTTCGAACGCAGAGCGTCGTCGAAGTCCGGCTTCAGCGCCTCGGCGATGACGTCGGCGACCTCGGCGAAGTCCTCGGCCTGGAAGCCGCGGGTGGCGAGCGCCGGCGTGCCGATGCGCAGGCCCGACGTGATCATCGGCGGGCGCGGGTCGAACGGGACGGCGTTGCGGTTGACCGTGATGCCGACCTCGTGCAGCCGGTCCTCGGCCTGCTGACCGTCCAGAGTGGACTGGACCAGGTCGACGAGCACCAGGTGGACGTCGGTGCCACCGGTCAGGACGCGCACCCCAGCCGAAGCGCAGTCCGACTGCGACAGCCGCGCGGCCAGGATCCGCGAACCTTCGAGGGTGCGCTCCTGACGCTCGCGAAACTCGTCGCTCGCGGCGATCTTCAGCGCGACCGCCTTGGCGGCGATGACGTGTTCGAGCGGCCCGCCCTGCTGGCCCGGGAACACCGCCGAGTTGATCTTCTTCGCCAGCTCCTCGCGCGACAGGATCAGGCCGCCGCGCGGGCCGCCGAGGGTCTTGTGCGTGGTCGTGGTGACGATGTCGGCGTGCGGCACCGGCGACGGGTGCAGCCCGGCCGCGACCAGGCCGGCGAAGTGCGCCATGTCCACCATCAACCGCGCGCCGACGAGGTCCGCGATCCGGCGGAACTCGGCAAAGTCGAGCTGACGCGGGTAGGCGGACCAGCCGGCGATGATCAGCTTCGGCTGGTGCTCGACGGCCAGGCGCTCGATCTCGGCGAGGTCGACGATCCCGGTCTCTTTGTCGACGTGGTAGGCGACGACGTTGTAGAGCTTGCCCGAGAAGTTGATCTTCATCCCGTGCGTCAGGTGGCCGCCGTGGGCCAGGTCGAGGCCGAGGATCGTGTCGCCCGGCTTGAGCACGGCGAACATCGCGGCCGCGTTGGCCTGCGCGCCCGAGTGCGGCTGGACGTTGGCGTGCTCGGCGCCGAAGAGGGCCTTCGCGCGGTCGATGGCGAGCTGCTCGACGACGTCGACGTGCTCGCAGCCGCCGTAGTAGCGGCGGCCCGGGTAGCCCTCGGCGTACTTGTTGGTCAGCACCGAGCCCTGCGCCTCGAGCACGCCCACCGGGGCGAAGTTCTCCGACGCGATCATTTCCAGGGTGGACTGCTGGCGGGTCAGCTCGTCCGCGACGGCGGCGGCGACCTCGGGGTCGACGTCGGCGAGGTGGGCGTCGAAAGTCGGCATCAGTTCTCCTGGGTGTGCGCGGCGTACGCGGCGGCGTCGAGCAGCTCGGGCACGTCCCCGGTCAGACGCACCTTCAGGAGCCATCCTTCGGTGTACGGGTCGGAGTTGATGACCTCGGGGGTGTCCGATGTGGTGCCGTTCACCTCGACGACCTCGCCGGAGACCGGCGCGTACAGCTCGCTGACCGACTTGGTCGACTCGACCTCGCCGAACACCTCGCCGGCGGTGATCGTCGACCCGGCGTCGGGCAGCTGGACGAACACGATGTCACCGAGCGACTCGGCGGCGAAGGCGGTGATGCCGACGGTGGCGATGCCGTCCTCGACGGACAGCCACTCGTGTTCCTTCGTGTACTGCAGGTTCTCGGGGATGCTCACAGGAAGTCCTTTACGCGCGGGAGTAGAAGGGAAGGGCGACGACCTCGACGGGCTCGATCCTGCCCCGGATGTCGACGGACAGCTCGGTGCCGGGCTCGGTGTATGCCCGATCGACGTACGCCATGGCGATCGGGTAACCCAGCGTCGGTGACAGCGCGCCGCTGGTGACCTCGCCGATCTCGACGCCGTCGGCCAGCAGCTTGTAGCCGTGGCGCGGGGCACGGCGACCCGACCCGCGAAGGCCGACGCGCACGCGCGGGACGTCCTGCTTGGACCGCTCCTCCAGCGCCGCGCGGCCGACGAAGTCGCCCGGCTTCTCGAACTTGACGACGCGGCCGAGCCCGGCCTCGAACGGGCTCTGCTCGACGGTGAGTTCGTTGCCGTACAACGGCATCCCGGCTTCCAGCCGCAGGGTGTCGCGGCAGGCCAGCCCGGCCGGGACCAGGCCGTGGCCCTCCCCCGCCTCGGTGAGGATGCGCCAGATCGCCGGGGCTTCGTCGGCGTTGACGAACAGCTCGAAGCCGTCTTCGCCGGTGTAGCCGGTGCGGGCGAGCAGGACGTCGTGGCCCTTCACGACCGCCGGGACGCTGGCGTAGTACTTGAGCGCGGCGAGGTCGGCGTCGGTGACCGCGGCCAGGATTTCGACGGCCTTCGGCCCTTGGACGGCGATCAGCGCGGTGGTCTCGCTGCGGTCGTCGACGACGGCGTCGAAGCCCGCGACCCGCTCGGCCAGCGCGTCCGCGACGACCTGCGCGTTGCCCGCGTTGGCGACGACCAGGTAGTGCTCGTCGGCCAGCCGGTAGACGACCAGGTCGTCGAGGACCCCGCCCTCGGAGTTGCAGATCATCGTGTACCGCGCCCGGCCCGGCTTGACCCCGGTCAGGTTGCCGACCAGCGCGAAGTCCAGGACGTCGGCCGCCTGCTTGCCGGTGACGTGGATTTCGGCCATGTGCGAGAGGTCGAACAGCCCGGCCGCCTCGCGGACGGCCTTGTGCTCGGCCAGTTCGCTGGCGTAGCGGACCGGCATGGACCAGCCGGCGAAGTCGGTGAACAGCGCACCGAGTCCCTTGTGGACTCCGTGCAGGGAGGTCTCTTTGGACACTGAGGCTCAGCCTTCGTAAGCGTTGAGGGGCGGGCAGGAGCACACGAGGTTACGGTCGCCGCGGGCGCCGTCGATGCGACGCACCGGGGGCCAGTACTTGTTCTTGCGCGAAACACCCGCCGGGTACACGGCCAGCTCGCGGTCGTAGGCCTTGTCCCACTCGCCGACCAGCGTCTCGGCGGTGTGCGGGGCGCCCCGCAGCGGCGACTCCTCCGCGGTCCACTTGCCGGAAGCGACCTCGTCGATCTCGGCGCGGATGGCGATCATCGCGGCGATGAACCGGTCGATCTCGCCCAGGTCCTCGGACTCGGTCGGCTCGACCATCAGCGTGCCCGCGACCGGGAACGACATGGTCGGCGCGTGGAAGCCGTAGTCGATGAGCCGCTTGGCGACGTCGTCGACCGTCACGCCGGTCTCCTTGGTGAGCTGCCGCAGGTCGAGGATGCACTCGTGGGCGACCAGGCCGTCCTGGCCGGTGTAGAGCACCGGGTAGTGCGGCGCGAGGCGCGAGGCGACGTAGTTCGCGGCCAGCACGGCGACCTTCGTCGCGGCGGTCAGGCCGGGCGCGCCCATCATCCGGACGTACGCCCAGGAGATCGGCAGGATCGACGCCGAGCCGTACGGCGCGCCGCTGATCGGGCCGACGCCGGTCTCCGGGCCGGCCGCCTCCAGCAGCGGGTGGTTCGGCAGGTACGGCGCGAGGTGCGCGCGCACCGCGACCGGGCCGACGCCGGGGCCGCCGCCACCGTGCGGGATGCAGAACGTCTTGTGCAGGTTCAGGTGCGAGACGTCGCCGCCGAACTCGCCCGGCTTGGCCAGTCCCAGCAGGGCGTTGAGGTTCGCGCCGTCGACGTACACCTGGCCGCCGCCGTCGTGGACGATCTTGGCCAGCTCGTCGATGTCGTGCTCGTACACGCCGTGCGTGGACGGGTAGGTGACCATGATCGCGGCGAGGGTGCCGCGGTGGGCGTCCACCTTGGCGCGCAGGTCGGCCAGGTCGACGTTGCCCTCGTCGGTGCACTTGACGACGACCACGCGCATCCCGGCGAGCACCGCGGACGCGGCGTTGGTGCCGTGCGCGCTCGAAGGGATCAGGCAGACGTCGCGGGCCTCGTCGCCGTTCGCGCGGTGGTACGCGCGGATCGCGAGGAGCCCGGCCAGCTCGCCCTGGCTGCCCGCGTTCGGCTGCAGCGACACCTTGTCGTAGCCGGTGACCTCGGCCAGCCAGCCGGCCAGCTGCTCGACCAGCGTGTGGTACCCGGCGGCGTCCTCGGCCGGCGCGAACGGGTGGATGCCGGCGAACTCGCGCCAGCTGATCGGCTCCATCTCGGTGGTGGCGTTGAGCTTCATCGTGCAGGAGCCGAGCGGGATCATGCCGCGGTCGAGCGCGTAGTCCAGGTCGGACAGCTTGCGCAGGTAGCGCAGCATCGCCGTCTCGGAGCGGTGGGTGCCGAAGACCTCGTGGCCCATGAAGCCGCTCTCGCGGGCCAGGCCGTTCGGCAGCGCGACACCGTCCTGGACGTCTTCCTCGACGCCGAACGCGCGAAGGACCTTCGCGGCGATCGCCGGGGTGCTGACCTCGTCGAACGCGACGCGGACGTGGTCGGCGTCGACGTGCCCGAGGTTGATGCCCGCCTCGCGGGCGGCCGCGTGGACCTCGGCGGCCTGGCCCGGGACGTGCGCGACGACGGTGTCGAAGAACGACTCGTGCACGACCTCGACGCCGGTCTTGCGGAGCGCGGCCGCGAAGCCCGCGGCGAGGCCGTGGACGCGCTGGGCGATCCGCTTGAGGCCGTCCGGGCCGTGGTAGACCGCGTACATCGCGGCCAGCACGGCCGGGAGGACCTGCGCGGTGCAGATGTTGGACGTCGCCTTCTCGCGGCGGATGTGCTGCTCACGGGTCTGCAGGGCGAGGCGGTAGGCGTTGTTGCCGTCGGCGTCGACCGAGACGCCGACCAGGCGCCCGGGCAGCGAGCGCTCGAGCCCGGCGCGGACGGACATGTACCCGGCGTGCGGGCCGCCGTAGCCGAGCGGGACGCCGAAGCGCTGGGTCGAACCCGCGGCGACGTCGGCGCCGAACTCGCCGGGCGCGGTGATCAGGGTGAGCGCGAGGAGGTCGGCGGCGACGGTGAACAGCGCGCCCGCGGCCTTCGCCGACTCGGAAATCGCGTGGTAGAAGCCGCGGCCGCGCAGCACGCCGGACGCGCCCGGGTACTGGACGACGACGCCGAAGAACTCGTCCGGCAGGCCGGTCAGCAGGTCGCGGACCTCGACCTCGATGCCGAGGGCCTCGACGCGGGTGCGCACGACGGCGATGGTCTGCGGCAGGCACTCGGCGTCCAGGACGACCTTGTTCGACTTCGACTTCGACGCGCGGCGCATCAGCGTGACGGCTTCGGCGACGGCGGTCGACTCGTCCAGCAGCGAGGCGTTCGCGGTGGCCAGGCCGGTCAGGTCGGCGACCATCGTCTGGAAGTTGAGGAGCGCTTCGAGCCGGCCCTGGGAGATTTCCGGCTGGTAGGGCGTGTACGCGGTGTACCAGGCCGGGTTCTCGAGGACGTTGCGGCGGATCACGCCGGGCGTCACGGTGTCGGAGTAGCCGAGGCCGATCATCTGCGTCATCGGCCGGTTGCGCGCGGCGAGGGCGCGCAGCTCCGCGGTGGCGTCCTCTTCGGACGCGGCGGGCGGGAGCGTGAGTTCGCGGGTCGCGCGGATGGCGCTGGGGACGGCGGCGCCGACGAGGGCGTCCAGGCTGCTGTAGCCGCATTCGGCCAGCATCTTCGCGCGCTCGGCCTCGGACGGGCCGATGTGGCGGGCGTCGAACTGCGTTGAAGTGATCGGGAGCTCCTCGGGCCGGGCACACAACGGTGCGCTGGGAACTCCCCCTCTGTCATGGCACCTGAGAGTTTCACCGTGGGAGACACGGCTTTCACCTTGGGTGAGGCGCGGGTGCGCCTGCTTTCCAGAGTGGCCTCGCGCGAAGCGGTAGCGGTTACCTGAGAGATTCCGGGGAGTTTGCTCCTTCGGTGCCCCACCACGTTCGTGAGGGCTCTCCCGCCTCGGCTCGACGGCCCGATCTGCAGTTGTGGCGGTTACGGTACCTGCCGGTTCCGGCGGGCGTCTACTCAACCTGGCCAACGCCACAGTGATCCTCGACCGGCACTCGACGACGTGAATGACTCATTCCTGTCGTCCGGTGACATGAATGAGTCATTCACGTCGTTTCGGCGACCCGGCGGACCACCTGACCGGCCAGCGCGGGCGGCCGCCGGACCCGGCCCGAGGGCAGGACCAGGCGTTTCAGCGGCCCGCCGAGCGGCACCGGCGGGTGGCCGGCACCCAGCAGCACCTGCTCCACGATCTGCTCCGCGTGCCACGCCACCGCGTCGTTGAGCCGGTCCAGGGACGGCCGGTCGCCGTCGAAGACGTCCTCGTCGGCCAGGGTCACCTCGTAGTGCGCGCAGCCCGGCGGCACCGAGATCGCCGCCTCGATCGCGCGGGCGCCGTCGAGCGGGTCGGTGAACCCGGCTTCGAGCAGCGCCGACCGGTAGATACGCGCCGCCCGCGCCCGCATCCGCGGCCCGTAGCGGACGACCACCGGGAGGCGCCCGGTCAGGTCCGGCACCGCGAGGCCGTGCAGCAGCATGATCGGCGGCACCGAGTGCACCAGCCGCGGCGCGGGTTCGGCCAGCTCGCGGGCGGTGATCCGGACGCGGTCGGCCATAGCGTCCGGGAGGCCGGAGTAGCGGAAGTCGACGTTGCCGAACCCGAGGCCGTCGGCGATCAGCGACGCCAGCAGCTCGCCGTACCCCCAGATCGGCGACAGCACCACGACCGGCGGCGCGGCGACCACCGGCGACGGCGCGGGCGGGCGCGTCGCCTCCTGCTCCGGCACCTGGATGACCAGCCGCGGCGGCTCGTGCCAGTCGTGCACCTCGGCGACCCGCCAGTAGAGCCCGAGCGGCCGCCACAGCTCGCCGAGGACGTCGTGCTCGAGGATCCGGCGCGCCTCGGCGTCGTCGTACGGGAAGTCCCGCGGCGGCACGACCCCGACGTAGTGGTGGTAGGTGACGCGGACCTCGTCGCCGCGGGTGGCCGAGCGGATCCGCATCTCCCAGTCGATCGGCGACGCCGCGATGGCGTTCGCCACCTGCGTGCCGGGCGAGGAGTAGACGAGCGCGGTGGCCTGCCGGAGGAACTGCCCGGCCTGGTCGATGCCCTCCCGCAGCGCCTTCGCCGCCTGCGCGACGTGCACCGGCGACGCGAGCGAGTCGGGCAGGACCCCGGCGACGCGCAGCAGCTCGGCCTCGCCGAGGCCGGTGACCTCGGCGAGCTGGGCCCAGTGGTCGAAGACGGTCACCTTCGGCGCGTGCCGGTGTTCGATCCAGCTGCGCAGCGTCGACGTCGGAACGCCGATCCGGCGGGCGGCCTCGTCGAGCGAGAGCCCCCTCGCGCGGATGCCCGTCCGGACCGCTTCCGCCCACTCGTCGGCGCGCCAGTGCGTCACCTCACAAAGCTAACGAAACCCGCTAGCTTTGTGCAGGGACAAATCGCCCACGGCCGCCCGACGCTGGTCACCATGACCACCACCGTCATCGCCCTGACGCTCATCGTCGGCGTCGTGACCTTCGCCGCCGGCGCCTTCCTCGCCTCCGAGATCGCCGTCCGCGTGCTGCGCCGCCGCGAAAAGCTCGTCTCCGAAGAGCGCAAGAAGCTCAACGCCGCCTGGAACTACCTGCGGGAGGTCTACGGTGTCAAGAAACCGACGCGCCGTTAGAGCGGGGTGACGTACGCGCCGGAGATGCCGCCGTCGACCAGGAACTGCGACGCCGTGATGAAGCTGGCGTCGTCGCTGGCCAGGAAGGCCACCGCGGCCGCGATCTCCTCGGGCTCGGCGAACCGGCCGACCGGCACGTGCACCAGGCGACGCGCCGCGCGTTCCGGGTCCTTCGCGAACAGCTCCTTCAGCAGCGGCGTGTTCACCGGCCCCGGGCAGAGCGCGTTGACGCGGATGTTCTCCCGCGCGAACTGGACGCCCAGCTCGCGGCTCATCGCCAGCACGCCGCCCTTGGACGCGGTGTAGGAGATCTGCGACGTCGCCGCGCCCATCACCGCCACGAACGACGCCGTGTTGATGATGGAGCCCTTGCCCTGGCGCTGCATGTGCGGCAACACGGCCTTGCAGCAGTGGTACACCGACGTCAGATTGACGCGCTGCACCCGCTCCCAGGCGTCGATGCCGGTGGTCAGGATGGAGTCGTCCTCGGGCGGGGAGATGCCGGCGTTGTTGAACGCGACGTCGACCGAGCCGAACTGCTCGACCGTGCTGTGGAACAGGTTCTCGACCTGTTCGGCGTCGGTGACGTCGGTCTGGATGAACGCGCCGCCGACCTCGTCCGCGGCCGCCTTGCCTTCGGCGGGCGTCAGGTCCCCGATGACGACCTTGGCCCCTTCGCTCGCCAGCCGGCGGGCCGAGGCGAGGCCGATGCCGCTCGCGCCGCCGGTGATGACCGCCACGCGGCCTTCGAATCGCTGGACCATCATTCCTCCGTGCTCAGAAAGACGTTCTTGGTTTCGGTGAACGCCGCCGCGGCGTCGGGGCCCAGTTCGCGGCCGAGGCCGGACTGCTTGAACCCGCCGAACGGCGTCCAGTAGCGCACCGAAGAGTGCGAGTTGACCGAGAGGTTGCCGGCTTCGACGCCGCGCGCGACCCGGAACGCGCGGCCGGCGTCGCGGGTCCAGATCGACCCGGACAGGCCGTACTCGGTCGCGTTGGCCATCCGGATCGCGTCGGCCTCTTCGGCGAACGGCACGACGGCGACGACCGGGCCGAACACCTCCTCCGCCACGGCGGGGTGCCGCAGGTCGGGCGGGGTGAGGACGGTCGGCGCGAACCAGTAGCCGGGGCCTTCGGGCGCGCTGCCGCGGAAGGCGACGGGCGCGTCATCCGGCACGTAACTCGCGACCTTCTCGCGGTGCGCGGCCGAGATCAGCGGCCCCATCTCGGTCTTCTCGTCACCGGGGTCGCCGACGACGACGCCGTGCACCGCGGGTTCCAGCAGCTCCATGAAGCGGTCGTACGCGCTCGCCTGCACCAGGATCAGCGACCGCGCGCAGCAGTCCTGGCCCGCGTTGTCGAAGACGCCGTAGGGCGCGGTCGCCGCGGCCTTCTCCAGGTCGGAGTCGGCGAAGACGATGTTCGCGTTCTTGCCGCCCAGCTCCAGCGTCACGCGCTTCACCTGCGCCGCGCAGCCGGCCATGATCTGCTTGCCGACCTCGGTGGAGCCGGTGAAGACGACCTTGCGCACGCCCGGGTGGTCGACGAACCGTTGCCCGACAACGGATCCCTTGCCGGGCAGCACCTGGAAGACGTCCTCGGGGATGCCCGCCTCGCGCGCCAGCTCGGCCAGCCGGAGCGCGGTCAGCGGCGTCAGCTCGGCGGGCTTGAGGACGACGGTGTTCCCGGCGGCGAGCGCGGGCGCGAACCCCCAGCCGGCGATCGGCATCGGGAAGTTCCACGGCACGATCACGCCGACCACGCCCAGCGGCTCCTGGAACGTGACGTTGACGCCGCCCGGCACCGGGATCTGCTTGCCGATCAGGCGTTCCGGCGCGGCGGAGTAGTAGTTGAGGACATCGCGGACGTTGCCCGCTTCCCAGCGCGCGTTGCCGATGGTGTGCCCGGAGTTCTCGACCTCCAGCCGCGCGAGGTGCTCGATGTCGGCCTCGACGGCGTCGGCGAAGCGGCGCAGGAGCCGCCCGCGGTCGCCGGGGGTGACGTCGCGCCAGGCCGGGAACGCCGCCTGCGCGCGGGCGATCGCCGCGTCGGTCTCTTCGGCGCTGGTCAGCGGGACGGTCCGGACCACCTGCTCGGTGGCGGGGTTGAGGACGTCGAACGTCGTCATCGCCTCTCCTTGCTCGCTTCGACGAGGGCCCGGAACAGCCGGACGTCGTCGGTGTCCTGCTCGGGGTGCCACTGGACGCCCAGGGTGAACTCACCCGGGATCTCGGCGGCTTCGATCGTGCCGTCGGCGGCCCAGCCGACCGGTTCCAGACCGGCGCCGAGGCGGTCGATGGCCTGGTGGTGGTAGCAGAGCGTCTTGGTCTCCGCGCCCAGGATCGCGGCCGCGCGGCTGCCTTCGGCCAGCGTGACGGTGCCGCGGCCGAACGTCGCGGGCGCGGGCTGGTGCTCGGTGGACGCCGTCGCTTCCGGCAGGTGCTGGGTGAGGGTGCCGCCGAGGGCGACACTCATCACCTGCAGGCCGCGGCACACGCCGAGCACCGGTTTGCCCTGGTGCCGGGCCGCTTCGAAGAGGCCGAACTCGAAGGCGTCCCGGTTGGGCCGGGTGTAGGTCGTCGGGTGCTGCTCCTGGCCGTAGCGCGCGGGTTCGACGTCGGCGCCGCCGGTCAGCACCAGTGCGTCCACTGTGGACACGAGCTTTTCGTGCGCGTCGGACACCGGCGGCAGCAGGACCGGGATGCCGCCGGCGGCGACGACGCAGTCGACGTAGACGCGGTGCAGCAGCGCGGCTTCGGTTTCCCAGACCAGGAATTTCGCCGGTTCGAGGTAGCTGGTGAGGCCGATGACGGGCCTAGAGTCGTTCGAAGCCACGGACGAGCTCCCAGTCGGTGACGGCGGCGTTGTAGGCGTCGACCTCGATCTTCGCCGCGTTCAGGTAATGCTCGACGACGTCGTCGCCGAACGCGGCGCGGGCGAGTTCGCTTTGGGCGAGTGCCGCGGCGGCCTCGGGCAGCGTGGTCGGCACGGTGCCGCGGTCGGAGTTGTAGGCGTTGCCGGTGAAGGGTTCTTCCAGCTCCAGCTCGTTCTCGATGCCATGCAGGCCGGCGGCGATCAGCGCGGCGACGGCGAGGTAGGGGTTGACGTCCCCGCCCGGCACCCGGTTCTCGACGCGCAGCGATTCGCCGTGCCCGACGACGCGCAGCGCGCAGGTCCGGTTGTCGGTGCCCCAGGCGATCGCGGTCGGCGCGAAGCTGCCGGGCACGAACCGCTTGTAGGAGTTGATGTTCGGCGCGAAGAAGTACGTCAGCTCGTGCAGCGCGGCGAGCTGGCCGGCGAGGAACTGCTCCATGAGCGTCGAGAAGCCGTGTTCGCTGTCGCCGGCGAGCACCGCCCGGCCTTCGGTCGAGCGCAGGCTGATGTGGATGTGGCAGGAGTTGCCCTCGCGCTCGTTGTACTTCGCCATGAAGGTGAGGCTCTTGCCCTCCTGCGCGGCGATCTCCTTGGCGCCGTTCTTGTAGACGCCGTGGTTGTCGCAGGTGGCGAGCGCGTCGGTGTAGCGGAAGGCGATCTCCTGCTGCCCGGGGTTGCACTCCCCCTTGGCGGACTCGGGGTAGAGCCCGGCGCCCGCCATGTCGTTGCGGATGCGGCGCAGCAGCGGCTCGAGGCGCGCGGTGCCGAGCATCGAATAGTCGACGTTGTACTGGTTGGCGGGCTTGAGCCCGTGGTAGCGCTTGTCCCAGGCGGCTTCGTAGGTGTCGTCGAAGACGATGAACTCGAGCTCGGTCCCGACGTAGGCGGCGAGCCCCCGCTCGGCGAGCCGCTCGAGCTGCCGCCGCAGAATCTGCCGCGGCGACACGGCGACCGGACCGCCCTGCACCCGCTCGACGTCGGCGAGCACCAGCGCGGTGCCTTCGTGCCAGGGGATTTCGCGGAGGGTGTCGAGATCGGGGCGCAGCACGAAGTCGCCGTAGCCGCTCTCCCAGGAGGACAGCGCGTAGCCGTCGACGGTGTTCATGTCGACGTCGACGGCGAGGAGGTAGTTGCAGGCCTCGGTGGCGTGCCCGACGACCTCGTCGAGGAAGTACTCCGCCGAGCAGCGCTTGCCCTGCAGCCGCCCCTGCATGTCCGTGAGGGCGACGAGCACGGTGTCGATCGTGCCCGCGTCCACGCGCGCGCGGAGTTCGTCGAGCGTGAGCATGCCTCGCCTGCGTGCCATCGGTCGCCCCAAAGGTTTGATATGAATCCTTTGCCGGTTCTTCCTACCTGGTTAGGTTCGGCGGGTCAACCGGAACAAAGGTATTTTCTTGAGCCATTGGCTTGGCGGATGGCGGGAGGTGTCATGAACGACCCTTTCATGGCGTCCGACGCACTGAACGAGTCGTTCACGACGTCCGGCCGCACCGCCATCCGCGACGCCGCCCGAGGGCACCGGCCACTCACCCGCGCCGACCGAGGCTCGCTCACCGGCCCGCGACGACATGAACGAGTCGTTCAGCTCGCCGGACGACAGGGTCCCGGCAAAGTCGCGCGCCGGCGAGCGGGTGACCGGCCGCGGGCCGGCCGCGTGGTCTGCCAGGCGTCGCGGGGATGTCGTGAAAGGGTCATTCATGTCGTCTGGTGAAGTGAATGACCCTTTCATGACATCGCGGATCGGCCGTGCTGCCCCACTTTGCCGGGGCCATGTCGCTGGACGAGATGAAAGGGTCGTTGATGTCGTCCCGGGCCAGGGTCCGGCGAAGTTGCGGCGGCTCGGCCGGCGACACCGCGGCCCCACCCGGCGCGACTCGGCCGGCTCCCCGGGCCCGCGCCGCAGGCCGGCCGCGGCGGAATGTCCGGGATGACCGGCTGAGAAGAGTCTGTGAATTCGTGCCGGCGGGAGGAAACCGGGATACTCGGACGTTGTACGGGGCAGGAGAGGTGAGATCGATGACCACAGCATTCACGCAGCAGAGCACGATCGGACAGCAGCAGGCGCGGCCCCAGCTGCCGACCCTGCCCACCGGCTGGCCGATCGGTTCGTACGAGTCCTACGAGCAGGCGCAGCGCGCGGTCGACCACCTCGCGGGCGCGGACTTCCCGGTCACCGACGTCACGATCGTGGGCGTCGAGCCGATGCTCGTCGAGCGCATCGCGGGCAAGATGTCGTGGGGCCGGGTGCTCGGCAGCGCGGCGACGTCCGGTGCGATGTTCGGTCTGTTCCTCGGCCTGGTGCTCAGCCTGCTCAACCCGGGCGCGGGCCTGGTCCCGATCGTCCTCGGGCTGGTGGCGGGCCTCGCGTTCAACCTGCTGTTCGGCGCGCTGGGCTACGCGGTGAACCGCAACAAGCGCGGGTTCGTCTCGCAGAGCCAGCTGGTGGCGCGCCGCTACGACGTGCTGTCCCAGCCCCGCAACGCCGAGAAGGGCCGGGCGCTGCTGGCGGACCTCGCGGCGCGGAGCGCTTTCGGCCACTGACCCCCTTCCAACGACCGAAGGCCGCCCCCGGTGTTCCGGAGGCGGCCTTCGTGCCGTCCGGAACTGTCGGTGCCTGCCGGTAGCGTGGAAAACGGGGGCTGCTCAGGTCCCCGAAGACACCGCCGCGTCCGGAACCACCGCGGGATCCGGGGTCCCCGCCGGCCGTCCCGCCCGCAGCAGATCCCCCCACCGGGCCCGGTCGTACTCGGCGGGCGGCGTCCCGGTCAGGAACTCCCGCAGGGTCGCCGCGAACCGCTCGGGGTCCGACCGGTGCGGGAAGTGCCCGGCGCCCTCGAACAGCACCAGCCGGCTGCCCGGCATCGCCCGGTGCGCCCGCAGCGCGTGGCCGCTCGGCACCACGCGGTCCTCGGTCCCCCACACCAGCAGCGTCGGGATTCCCTCGGTCAGGTAGCAGCGGTCCAGCATGTTGACCACCTGCCCGCGCCAGTCGACGACCGAACGCAGCGTCCGCAGGAACGCCGAGCGCGTCTCCGGCTCGGCCAGGCGGAGGTAGCGCGCGACCACGTAGTCGAGGTCCTCGGAGATCCGCAGCAGCTCGGCGAGCCCGCGCAGCACCGGCAACGCCGGCCGGGCACCCAGCAGCGGCAGCACCAGCCCCGCGCCCGGCGCCGCCGCCAGCCGCAGCAGCGGGTGGACGCTCGCCCCGACGCCGCCCGAACCGACCAGCACCAGGCGTTCGCAGCGTTCCGGGAACTGGTAGGCGAACTGCATCGCGACGCCGCCGCCGAGCGAGTGCCCGACCACCGTCACGCGGTCGACGTCGAGGGTCGTCAGCAGGTCACGCATGCCGCACGCGTAGGCGGCAACCGAGTAGTCCGCGCGCGGTTTCGCCGAAAACCCGTGGCCGAGCAGGTCGGGCGCGATGACCGTGTAGTCGTCCGCCAGCGCCGTCAGCAGCTCCAGCCACGTCGACGAGTCGTCGCCGATCCCGTGCAGGAACAGCACCGCGGGTCCGCGCCCGGCCATCCGGTAGGCGCGCTCGTAGCCGTGGACCACCCGGGTCCGCGGGGCGAAGGCGTCCGAGAGCACCTGTCCAGCTCAGCACGCCCGCGTGCCCCCGGCGTTTCCGGCACGTTCGGATCGGGTGAACGCCGGGAGCGGGCCCCGACCCGCGCTCCCGGCGTCCGTTCCCCCCTGTTACTTCGTCGGCGTCGGCGCGGCCGGCGCCGACGAAGAAGTGGTCGACGGCGGGACCGTCACCTTCGGGATGGCCGCGCTGAACGGCACGCCCGCGTCCTCGCGGCAGGCCGAGCGGTACCCGTTGTAGCCGTTGTAGTTGCCCTCGCTGTCGGTGACGCCCTGCTCGATCTTCGGCCGCGGGAACCGGTTGTCCTCGCCGATCTTCTCCTTGGTGCCGCTCGAGCGCTCGCAGCCGTAGCGGGTCAGCGCCAGCGGGCGGCCCTGCTCGTCGTAGAGGTAGACCTCCGCCAGCGGCTTGCCCTCGGCGTCGAACGCGTAGACGTTCTCGACCTCCTGGCCGCCGTAGGTGAGCTGCTCGTTGCCGTACCGGTCGGACGACGAGGGGTAGTACGACGCCGACTGCGACGGGGAGTACCGGTTCGAGATGAGGTCGACCGCGGCGCCGAACCCGCCGAGCGCGCCGCCGATGACGAACGCCGAAACCGGCACGGCCAGCCACAGCAGCCGCCGGTCGCCGCGCACCCGCGGGCCGGCCCAGACGATGCCGGCGCCGGCCACCAGCAGGAACGGCAGCAGCAGCACGGCGCTGCGCTGCCGCATCATCAGCAGGACGCCGAAGGCGAGCAGCACCACGGCGCACAGCACCCACCACGCGGGCTTCATCGAGCCCAGCCAGCGCAGCACCTTCCTGGTGTCGTCCTGCTCGCGCCCCTTCGCCAGCGTGGTCCGCACCCAGCCGACCTCCGGCAGCGCCAGCACCGGCTCGACCCCGCCGCGCAGCAGCAGCGCGAGGCTGATCAGGAACACCGGTAGGAACAGCAGCATCCCCAGGAGCACGTCGGGGTCGACGCTGATCGCGGCGCCGAACGCCAGCAGCGCGAGCCCGATCGCGCAGAGCACCAGGCCCCACAACGCGATCCGCGGCTTCGCCAGGCTCGGCGCGGTCACCGTCGTGATCACCTGCGTCGCGCCCTCCCCCGCCGGCGGGTAGCCGCCGGACGCGCGCAGCTCGGCGGCGTAGCTCTCGGGCGTCCCGAGCCGTTCGATGAGGGCCTCGACGCGGGCGCTCTCCCCGAGTTCGGCCTCCAGTTCCGCCAGATGCGGGCGGACGTCCTCGAGGATCTCTTCGATCTCGCTCGCGGGCAGGTCGGCGAGCGCGGTGCGGACCCGCGCCAGATACACCCGCACGGCGGTCGGCTTCTCGCTCATGCTGCCTCTCCCAAAAGCACGTTCATCGTCAGTGCGAAGCTCTGCCAGGTCTTGCCCGACTCCGCGAGCCGCGCCCGGCCCGGCTCGTTCAGGCTGTAGTACTTGCGGTGCGGTCCCTCTTCACTGGGCACCACGTACGAAGTGAGCAGGCCGGCCTTGTACAGCCTGCGCAGCGTCCCGTACACCGACGCGTCCCCCACCTCGTCGAGGCCCGCTGTCCTGAGTCTTCGCAGGACGTCGTACCCGTAGCCGTCTTCGTCGCGGAGCACCGCGAGGACGGCCAGATCGAGCACCCCTTTGAGCAGCTGACTGATCTCCACTGCACCCCTCCAGTCTTACGCTTGGGAAGGTACCACGCATTGCGCAGTAGTGCGCACGGCGGAGGGCCGAACGGGCGCGTCGGCTACCTTCAGGCTCCCGTGTCGACGGGCCGCTCGAAGAAGGATTCGAGGACGACGATGGTCTGCGTGCCGGTGACGCCGTCGATCGCGAAGAGCCGGCGCAACGACGCCTGGAGCTCCTCGGTCGTCGCCGTGCGCACCTTGACCAGCAGCGACGCCGGCCCGGCGATGACGTGCGCCTCGACCACCTCGGGCAGTGCCTCGAGGGCTTCGCGCACCGGCCGGTCGCCCATCCAGGCGTTCGCGTCGACGAGGACGAACGCCGCGACGCCGCGCCCGACGGCGACCGGGTCGACGTCCACGGTGGTCCGCCGGATCACGTCCTGCTCGCGGAGCTTGCGCACGCGCTCGTGGGCCGCCCCGGCCGAGAGCCCGACGGCCTTGCCGAGCGCCGCGTACGCCTGCGTCGCGTCTCGCTGCAGTTCCGCGAGCAGTACGCGATCTACATCATCCATGACTTGACCATATCAAGTTCGGCCCGACATGCTTGGCACAGAATCTCATTAGGGGTGACAGATGGATCTGATCAAGACCGAGTTCGAGGTGCTGGACGAGCGGTTCAAGCGCGTCAACGGCGACGAGTGGACGCAGCGCCTGCACACCGGCTGCCGCTGGACCGAGGGCCCGGCGTACTTCCCGGCCGGCCGCTACCTGGTGTTCAGCGACATCCCGAACGACCGCACCCTGCGCTGGGACGAAACGACCGGCCAGGTCGGCGTCTTCCGGCAGCCGTCGAACTACGCGAACGGGCACACCGTCGACCGCCGCGGCCGGCTGGTCAGCTGCGAACAGGGCCTCCGCCGCGTGACGCGCACGGAGCACGACGGCTCGATCACGGTGCTGGCGTCGGAGTTCGAGGGGAAGCGGCTGAACAGCCCGAACGACGTCGTCGAGCACTCGGACGGCTCAATCTGGTTCACCGACCCGAGTTACGGCATCGACAGCGACTACGAGGGGTACCAGGCGGAGAGCGAGATCGGCGGCTGCCACGTGTACCGCATCGCCCCGTCGGGCGAGGTCCGGATCGTCGCGGACGACTTTTCGCGCCCGAACGGGCTGGCGTTTTCGGCGGACGAGTCGCTGCTGTACATCGCGGACACGCGGCAGGATCCCAGTCACATCAGGGTGTTCGGCGTCGGCCCGGACGGCGCTTTGACGGGCGGCGAGATCTTCGCGACGAGCGACGCCGGCGGCTTCGACGGCGTGCGCGTCGACAACGGCGGCCGGGTCTGGGCGGCCGCGCACGACGGGCTGCACTGCTTCGACCCGGACGGCACGAGGATCGGCAAGCTCCGGATCCCGGAGATCTGCTCGAACCTGACGTTCGGCGGAGCGCGCGGGAACGAGCTGTTCATCACGGCGTCGAGTTCGGTGTACACGCTGAGGGTGACGGTGAGCGGGGCCCGCTACCCCCGCTGACCCGGGCGGCTGGTCAGGCGAGGGTGGCCGCGCGCACTCGGGCCACCACCGCGTCGCGCTGCCAGGCTCGGCTCACCTGGACCAGCCAGGCCGCCTCGGCCGCGACGTCCGCTTCGGCGTCGGACAGGTCGTCCGGGGTGGCCTTCGCCGCGTCGAACCGGCGGCCCGCCCGGCCCGCTTCGATCGCCGCCGCGAGGGTGACCGCCTCGACCGTGGCCGGGAGGTCCGCTTCGCTCACTCCCGCGTCGCGGGCCGCTTTCTCGGCTCGGGCCGGGAGGTCCGGGTCGAAGTGGGCGCGCAGGGCGAGGTGGCCATCGCGGATTTCGATGACCCGGCGGTACAGCGCGAACTCCGGGCCGCCCGCCAGTTCGCGGCCCGGGTCCAGGACGATGCCGGGGACCGCCGCGCGCAGGGCCGTCCACAGTGGCTCGATGCGCCGGTACGCCCGGTAGGCCCTGACCCGGCCGATCACCGACGAAACCGCCGGCGACCACGCGCTGAGCGTCGCGCCCGCCGTCACGAAACCGATCGTCGCCGCGGCGAGGACCGAGGACGGCAGGTCCTCGCGGGCGCCGATGCGGGCCGTCTGGGCGAGGCGGCGGACGTCGTCGACGTCCCAGAACGTCCACGCGAACGCCGCGCCCACGCCGACGACCAGCAGCCACAGCCCGGCGCGCAGCGGTCCCGGCTCCGCGTGCCGCGCGCTGCGGACGAACACCGCGAACAGCAGCCCGAGGCTGATCAGGCTGTAGAGCAGGAACAACACCTTGTCGGCGAGCGCGAACGGCAGCGACGCGGGCGCGAACACGGTGTCGTCGCCGACGCGCCGTGGCTCCGACAGCGTGAAGCAGACCGCGAGCAGCACCATCGTCGCGCCGGTGAAGAGCGCGTGCGGCGCCAGGCGGGCGCCTTCGCCGCGCCACACCGACTGCGTGAAGGCGACGGCGAACCCGATCGCGCCCAGCTTCAGCTCGTCACCCGCCAGGCTGAGGACCCATTCGCCGACCGGGCCCGGGCCGACGAGGGCCGTCATCGCCGGCGTCAGCACCATGATGCCGGTGGCGATGCAGATGCCGAACCCGGCGAGGAACCACATCGTCCGCACCGGCTGGCTGCGGCGCGCCTCGACGAGCTTGTACCCGAAGCCGGCGAAGCCTGCCACGCACAGCAGGTAGGCCAGGGTCTCGATCACGGCGTGCGGCGGCCGGCCCGGCCGAACAGCGAATCGAAGCGCCGCACGCCTTCGGGCACGTCGGCGGCCGGCTCACGACGTCCGCCGGGCCGCACGACGCGCTGCGCGAGCAGGCTCGCGACCAGCTCGGCTTCCTGTTCCTCGACCTCGCTGTAGGTCGTCCGCCCGAGCACCCGCCGCACCAGCTCGGGCGACAGGTGCGGCATCAGCTGACGGCCGGCGGCGGCGTCGATGGCCACGCCGTCGGCACCGGCGTCGGAGCCGACGTGCCCGCACAGCAGGTGCCCGACCTCGTGCAGCAGGATGTGCCGCCGGTGCAGCGCGGTCGTGTTGGTCGGGTAGAGGATGTAGTCCGCGCGCTCGGTGCTCATGAGCAGCCCGCAGGGCGCGCCTTCGGGAGCGCTGACGGGCATGAGCTCGATGGGCCGCCCGCGCTCGGCGGCCAGCCCGGCGACGAAAGCGCCGGCATCGAACGGTTCCGGCAGGCTGACGGCATCGGCGACGTGCCGCGCCCGCCGCCACAACGCCCGGCCCGGCCGCCGCAAGGATGGTTGCCGCACTTTCAGGCCTCCTCCACCACGCCCCGCACGAACGGCTCCGGCCGGTTCAACGCGGCGGCCCCCGCGGGGATACGCGACCGGAGCACCTTCGGACGCGCAGGTTCCGTGCCGGGTTCCGCCGGGACGGATCGCACCCCCGGACGGGCCGGTACCCCCGGCGCGACGGTATCCCACGGGCTTGACCCCATGCGCGGGGGCCGGTTCTGGCTCACGAGGACAGTGGCGCTCGAGCAACCCACCGCTCCGAGTGGACGGAGCGGCGCAGAACCCGACGCGGTGAGCCGACAGTGGCAACCCCAAGCCGACCCCGCGAGCGAGCCACTCTCCGACCAGGCCGGCTCAGCGAGCCTGCCGGCGGCCGAACCGCCCTTGCCGGGCGGCACAACGGGCACCGGCACCTCAGCTCTCCTTCTTCGGGGTGACGCGGCCGGCCTCCCTTCGGGCGATCGCGTCGATCATGTCGCTGATCGTGTCGAGGCCGTCGGCTGAGAGGGTGACCGCGCGCAGGGCCAGGTCACGGACTCCCGCGTCGCGCAGCGCGCCCAGCAGGGCCAGCTCTTCGGCGATCTTCTTGCTCTGCTCGTCGTCGAAGAAGTACGCCGGGGGGACGCCGAAGAAGCGGGCGAGGGCTTCGAGGTGGCGCTTGGTCGGGTTGTCGCGGCGGCCGGTGCGCAGCTGCCACAGGTACGTCGTCGAGAAGCTTTCGCCCGTGGCCTCGCGGCAGGCCTTCGCGACCTCTTCGTTGCTGTACGGCTCCCGATCGGGCCTGCGGACCACGTGGAACAGCCGGTCGATCTTGTCGGCCAGCGTCGACTTTCCGGGCTCCTTGACCACGATGCACTCCCTCAGCTGCCAGGCTCATTCATCCTAGCTGACGGGCAAACCCCATTGATCTACGCAAGTTTGACCCGGGGCCGTGGCTGGCACCGTGGGCAGGAGAACGACGACCGGTTCATGAACGGCTCGCGCCGGATCGCCGCGCCGCAGCGGTGGCACGGCAGGCCTTCCTGGCCGTACGCGTCCAGGGACCGGTCGAAGTAGCCGGACTGCCCGTTCACGTTCACGTACAGCGCGTCGAACGACGTCCCGCCCGCGCCCAGCGCCGCGTTCATCACGTCCGAGGCCGCGGACAGCAGCTCGCGGCCCTTCGCCGCCGTCAGCTTCTCCGTCGGACGGGACCAGTGCAGCCGGGCGCGCCACAGGGCTTCGTCCGCGTAGATGTTGCCGATGCCCGACACCAGCGTCTGGTCGAGCAGGGCGCGCTTGACCTCGGTGCGCCGGGTCTTCAGCGCGCGCACCGCCGCGTCGAGGTCGAACGCCGGGTCCATCGGGTCGCGGGCGATGTGCGCGATCGTGTCCGGGAGCAGCACGTCGTTGAGGTCGTCGAGGGCCAGGCCGCCGAACGTGCGCTGGTCGACGAAGCGCAGCTCCGGGCCCTCGTCGTCGAAGCGCAGCCGGACGCGCAGGTGCTTCTCGTCCGGCGTGCCCTCGGGCTGGACGAGCATCTGCCCGCTCATCCCGAGGTGCGCCAGCAGCGCCTCCTTGTCCGACAGTTCGAGCCACAGGTACTTGCCGCGACGCCGCGCCGCCTCGACGCGGGTGCCGCTCAGCCGCCGTGTGAAGTCTTCCGCGCCCAGGGCGTGCCGTCGGATGGCGCGCGGGTGCAGGACCTCCGCCTCGCGGATGGTCCTGCCCGCCACGTGCGCCTGCAGGCCCAGGCGGACGACTTCGACCTCGGGAAGTTCGGGCATGCCGCCATTGTGCCCGGCGGGTACGACAGTTTAAGGAGCAGTGGGTCCGACGTCGGCCTTCGTCAGCGGCACCCGGGTCGTCCCGGACGCGAAGTACTCGTCCGCGCCGACGTCGTACGTGCCGCTCCGGGTCTGCAGGTCGAAGTCCTTCGCGGCGAACGGGTACGAGCCCACGCCCGCGTCGATCGCCGGGCTCCCGGCCGCCAGCCGGTACAGCCCGGCCGCGTCCTTGACCAGCTTCGGGTCGACCGACCGGGACGGGATGCCCGCGGTGCCGCCGAAGGTGATGTTGCCCTCGTACTTCACCGTCGACCCGCTCGGCAGCGTCACCAGCGTGCCGGACGTCCCCTTCACGATGTTGTCCGCGACCACGCAGTCCTTCGGCTTGAAGTCGCCGCCGTCGCCGTCGATCACGCTGTTCGACCCCAGCACCGTGTTGTACGCGACCGTGACGCGGTCGGGGCGGTCGTGCAGCTTGCTCGTCGGCCCGGAGTCGGCCTCGTCGCCGGAGCCGAACACGATCGCGCGGCCGCCGGAGTTCGCGACGTAGTTGCCGACGACCTTGTGGTCGTTGCCGTGGAACCGGATGCCCGAGCCGAACAGCAGGTTGCCCTCGACGAGGCTGCGGTTGCCGTGGCGCAGCACGATGTAGCCCTTGCTGTCGCGGATCGTGTTATACCGCACGACGTTGTCGGACGACTTGACCGAGATGGCCTCGATGTCGCCGTTCGCCTTCTCGAAGAGGTTGTTCTCGATCAGCGCGTTCGCCGAGTACGACTGGCGGTCGCTGAGCCCCAGCCGGATCGACTCGCCGCCGTTCGAGCCGGTGAACTGGTGGTTGTAGAAGTAGTTGTGGTGCACGTGGACGTGCTTCGCCATGGCGCCGGACGGCCCGAGGATCTGCAGGAAGACGCCCTGGGTGGTGCGGTTCTGGAAGACGTTGCGGTCGACCACGGTGTCGTCGCCGCTGACCGTCACCCAGTTGCCGCCGGTCGTGAGCTGGAAGTCGTTGCGGGTCAGGCGGTTGTTCGACGCGCCGGCCGGCACGCTCAGCGCGGCCCCGTTGCGGAACTTGAACCCCCGCAGCACCACGTTCGACACGCCGCTGCCGAAGGCGAACGTCTTCGAGCCGGTGATGGTGGCCTGGCCGGTGTGCTCGGCGGCGACGGTCACCGGCGCGGAAGCCGTGCCGGACCGCTTGATCGAGAGCGTCGAGCTCGCGGCGTACGAGCCGTCGGCGAGGGTGATCGTGTCGCCGGGGTTCGCCTTGTCCAGCGCGGACTGCAGCGCCGAGAGCGAAGTGACCCGGACCGATGCCGCCGTCGCCGACGGTCCGGGGACGACGACGAGCGCCGCGGCGATCAGGGGAACGAAGAAAAGACGCATCCGCCCTACCTCTCAGTGGTTCCTGGCGCGGCGGATGATCATCACGCTACTGAGCGGCGGGCGGAATCGTCAACGGAGGTTCCCGGTGATCAGGACTCCGGTTCGTCCTTCTTCTGTGCTTCGAGTTCGGCGGACAGCGAGCGCCAGGCCGTTTCGGCGGCTTTCTGCTCCGCTTCCTTCTTCGTCGACCCCGAGCCGTCGCCCAGCGGACGCGCAGCGACCAGCACCGTGGCCGTGAACTCCTTGCGGTGGTCCGGCCCGGTGTCCTCGACCTTGTACTCGGGCACGCCGAGACCGGCCGACGCGGTCAGCTCCTGCAGGCTCGTCTTCCAGTCGAGACCGGCCCCGCGCAGCGGGGCTTCGGCGAGCAGGCCGTCGAAGAGGTGGTGCACGAGCTTGCGGGCGATCTCGATGCCGTGCTCGAGGTACGTCGCACCGATCACCGCCTCCAGGCCGTCGGCGAGGATGCTCGCCTTGTCCCGGCCGCCGGTGAGCTCTTCGCCCTTGCCGAGCAGCAGGTGCGCACCGAGCCCGCCCTCACCGAGGCCGCGCGCGACGCGGGCCAGCGCGTGCATGTTGACGACGCTGGCGCGGAGCTTCGCGAGCTGACCTTCGGGCAGGTCGGGATGCGTGTTGTACAGGTGATCGGTGACGACCAGGCCGAGCACGGCGTCACCGAGGAACTCCAGCCGCTCGTTGGGCGGCAGGCCCCCGTTCTCGTACGCGTACGAGCGGTGGGTCAGCGACAGCCCGAGCAGCTCGGGGTCGAGTGTGACCCCGAGCGCTTCGAGCAACGGCGCCGGATCGGCCGGTGGTCCCCCGGGCGTCTTGCCCCCCATGTCGGCTACCCGATCAGGCGGGCTCGACGACCTGGCGGCCGTTGTGCTGGCCGCACGACGGGCACGCGATGTGCTGGAGCTTCGGCTGCTTGCAGGCGCGGTTGGAGCAGGGCACCAGCTGCACCGGAGCCGCCTTCCACTGGCTGCGGCGGGAGCGCGTGTTGGATCGCGACATCTTCCGCTTCGGGACGGCCACGAGTAGATCTCCTTATGACGGTCTGCTCGCGGTGCGAGCGAACTTTCCTCCGGAACGAGCTGGGGCGCTCGTCAGGCTTGCTCAGCTGGGCCCAGGCTTTTCGCCCGCGTTCTCGTCGAAGCGCTCGACCAGTGCGGCCCACCGAGGGTCTATCTTCTCATGCCCGTGTCCGGGCTCGAGATCGGCCCACTTGACACCGCACTCCGTGCACAGCCCGGCGCAGTCTTCGGTGCACAGCGGCGCCAGCGGCAGGGCCAGCACGATCGCGTCGCGGACGATGGGCTCGAGGTCGATCTTGTCGTCGACCAGCCGGGGGATCTCGTCCTCGTCGGTGGTCTCCTCGGTGGCCGACCCCGGGTAGGCGAACAGCTCCTGGACCTCGACCTCGACCTCTTCGGTCAGCGGGTCGAGGCAGCGGGCGCAGGTGCCCTTGGCCGTCGCGGTGGCGGTGCCGCTGACCAGGACGCCTTCGACGACGGACTCGAGCAGCAGGTCGAGCTCGAGCTCGGAGCCCGCCTCGATGGTGATGACGTCGGGGACGCCGAGCGGCGTCTCCACCGGCACGCTGCGCTTGAGGGCGCGGCTGAGGCCGGCGTGACGGCCGAGCTCACGGGTGTCGATCACCCACGGGCTGCGGTCGTCGAGCTGGGGGGTCTTGTTCTCGGACATCCAGTCCAGGGTACGCAGGGTCCGCTACCCCTTTTGAGCTGGGACCTCGCGGGGGCGGCCCGGCCGGAACGACGTGAATGACTCATTCATGTCGTCCGGCGACATGAATGAGTCATTCACTACAGCGGGAGCGGGGTGCGGCGAGCCGGGAGAGGCGTCACACCTGGTAGTCGTACAGCGTGGGACGGCCGCCGCCGCCCGGGAGGTTCGCCGGGGAGCGGAGGTGGTTGCGGCCCGAGTCGACCGTCCGCAGCGTCGTCGCCAGCAGCTCCGAGAACTCCGCCAGCTTGCCGTCCACGTACGCGTCGCAGTCCTGGCGCTGGCGGTCGGCCTCCGCGTGGGCCTCGTCGACGATGCGGGCCGACTCGGCGTGCGCGGCCTGGACGACCTCGGTCTGGGCGACCAGGCGGGACTGCTCGGCGCGGCCGTCCTCGATGGCGCGGTCGTAGGCGTCGCGGCCGGCCTGGATCATGCGCTCGGACTCGGCGCGGGAGCGGTCGGTGAGGTTCTGGTACTCGGCCTGGCCCGCCGCGACCGTGCGGTCGGCCTGGTCGTGGGCGTCGGCGAGCATCTGCTCCGCGCGGGCGCGCGCGTCGGCCAGGATGCGCTCGGCTTCGTCGGTCGCTTCGGCGATGGTCCGCTCGGCCTCGGCGTTCGCGCCCGCGACCGCTTCCCCGGCCTCCTTGCGGGCGGCGTGGATCAGGTCGTCGCGCTTGTCGAGGACGTCCTGGGCGTCGTCGACCTCCGCGGGCAGCGCGTCGCGGACGTCGTCGAGGAGTTCGAGGACGTCGCCGCGGGGCACCACGCAACTGGACGTCATCGGGACGCCGCGCGCCTCCTCGACGATGGTGACGAGCTCGTCGAGCGCCTCGAAAACCCGGTACACGGCAACTCCAATCCCCTGTCGCTGTGACCAGTCTGCCCGCTGCCGGCGCCGAACCGGTGAAGGCGCACGGCGCCGGGCGTGTCCACCCCCGCGGACCCGCCCGGCACCGCGGCGAAGATCAGGAATTCAGGTCGACGCGCTTGAACGTCGCGTAGTGATCGGGGGTGTAGGCCAGCTCGCCCGCCCCGCCCGCGATCACCCGGTCGTTCGTGCCCACCGCGTACAGCTTGTAGTAGCCGGACGCGCAGGCCGGGAGCACGCCTTCGCGGTTCTCGTACGTCGTGCCCGCCGAGGTGCCGTTCCGCACGTTGTCCACGACCGTGCGGGCCGCCGACGAGAGCTGCGAGTAGCCGATGCCGGCCAGCTTCGACAGGTCGCCGCACTTCGCGGGCGTGCTGCCGCCGCCGACGTCGATCACCTGGAAGGTCGCGTAGTGGTCGCCGGTGTAGAAGTACTCGCCGCCCGAGCCGGTCACGATGCGGCGCGTGCCGCGGTTGCTCGAACCCGGGGTCGGCACCGTGTACTCGTGGTAGTAGCCCGACGAACACGACGGCAGGATGCCTTCGCGGTTGGTGAAGACGACGCCGTCGTTCTGCGGGTACGGGAAGGGACCACCCTTCTGGATGAGGTTGTACGTCGTCGTGGCCTCGGCGGGCAGCGACGACAGCGCCGTGTGCGTGAAGCCGGAGAGATCACCGCAGGAGTTCTGCTCCGCGACGGCCGGTGAACTCGTCACCGCTTCGGCGGCGGTGACCCCCATGGACAGCGTGGCCAGGAGCGCTAAGAGAACCGCGACCAGGCAAGATCGGTAGTTGGTCATTTTCGGACCGTAACTCGATCGCGTGATCGTCAGAAGACGGGAACGTGAACTCCGCCACCTCGGGCCGCAAGTCCCGACGAACGTAGGGGGCCGATCGACGGGAACCGGACGTCCCGGGTTGCGAAAGTCCGGTGTGGCGGGTCAGCGCCCGAGCTTCGGGAACTTCTCGGTGAGGCGCTCGTAGACGATCGGCGGCACCAGGTGCTCGATGTCGCCACCGAGCGCGGCGACCTCCTTGACCAGCGAGCTGGACACGAACCCGTACGCCGGGTTGTTCGCCATCAGCAGCGTCTCGACGCCGGTGAGCTCGCGGTTCATCTGCGCCATCTGCAGCTCGTAGTCGAAGTCGCTGACCGAGCGCAGGCCCTTGGCGATCGCCACGATGCCGTTTTCGCGGCAGTAGTCGACCAGCAGGCCTTCCCAGGAATCGACCCGCACGTTGCCGAGCTTCGCGGTGATCTCCCGCAGCATCTCCAGGCGCTCCTCGGTCTCGAAGAGGCCCTTCTTGCTCTTGTTCACCCCCACCGCGACGACGACCTCGTCGAACAGCTGGGCCGCCCGCTCGATGATGTCAAGGTGCCCGTTGGTGGCCGGATCGTAGGAACCGGGACAGACCGCACGCCGCATGGCGCGGACGCTACCGTGCCGGGCCCGGTTTCCGCCGCGTGGCTCACGCCACAGGCGTGTATTCGGCCCAGAAGACCGCCGTGTCCCCGTACTTCTTCGCGCGCGAGGGTTCGAAGCCCGCGGGCCAGTCCGGCTCGCCGTCGCGGGCCGCGCGCTCGACCACGACCAGCGCGCCCTCCCCCAGCCAGCCGCCCGCAGCCAGCGAAGCCAGCACCTTGCCGAGCGCCGCCGCGTGCACGGCGTAGGGCGGATCGGCCAGCACCAGGTCGAACGCCGA